>JBKJZJ010000186.1:0-17359 GCA_046715355.1 Allosphingosinicella sp.
CGTTGATCCTGAGCTTGTTGTCGAGCCAGTCGGTCTTGAAGCCGAATTCGTAATTGCTGATGAAATCGGCGCCGTAGGGGGGCAACGTGCCGCGCCGGTTGACGCCGCCCGGCCGGAAGCCCCGCCACCAGGTCGCGTAGAGCAAGGCATCCTCGTTGACCCGGTAGGTGAGGTTGAGGCGGTGGATGAAGCCGGTGTCCTCCGACCGTTTGGGACCGATATTGCCGTTGGCGCTGATCGTGCCCAAATTCTGGCACGGCGATTGCGGGACGGACGGCGGCCCGAAGCAGGCGGCGACCCCGGTCGAGCCGCTGAAGCCGTCCGAATAGCCGAAGAAGCCGGTGAGGGTGTTGTCGAACTTGTAGAGGCGTCCGCCGCCGGTCAGGGTCAGCTGCGGGGTGATGTCCCAGGCGAGCTCGCCGAAGATCGCATAGTCGCGGTCGACGCGCCGCTGCTGGGTCAGCCAGATGTTGCTCGCCGTCCCCGGCACGGTGATCGCGTCGGCGATGTTGTCGATGATGTAATTCTGCTCGATCGAATGCTGCTGGCGCTGGTAGAAGAGGCCGGCGATGATCCGCACCGGCCGGTCCGCGGGCGAGGCGAGGCGCAGCTCGTGGCTCATCCGGCGGTAGCTGTCGTCCGAGCGGATATACTGGTTCGGGTTCACCAGATTGCCGTTATTGTCGTAGAAATAGGCGCCGTAGCCGGCCAAGGCGTCGTAAAAATACGCATAGTCGGAATAGTCGAACTGGCCGTCCTGCTGGCGCTGCATGTAGGAGCCTGCATAGGTCAGGTCGAAATTGCCGATCCGGCCCTCGACCGTCAGCGCCGCCTGGTACCAGCGGTCGTTGAACCGTTCGGGGTTGAACTGCTGGACCTGCAATTCGCCGAGCCCGCGCTCCTGGGTGAACGAGCCGTGGCTCAACTGCCTTTGCGCCATGATCGCCGGCGTCACCGTCCAATGCTCGTCGAGCTCGATTCGGAGCGCCGCCCGCGCGCCGACCGTGTCGACGTCGTTATAATCCTCCTCGACGAGGGCATTGTTGTTGAAGGTAATGCCCGAAGTCGGGAAGGTGAGGGTGCCCGGGATATTGTCGATATAGCCGGCGTCGTGGCGGTACCAGGCGACCACGCGGAGCGCGACGTTGCTCGAGATTGGGGCGTTGATGAAGCCCTCCGCGGTATAGCCGAAATCGCCGTGGGCGACGCTGTTCGCCTCGAGATTGACCTCGCCGTAGAAGCTCGTCGTGTCGGGCCGGTTGGTGATGATCCGGACCGTGCCGGCCTGGCTCGATGCGCCGTAGAGCGTGCCCTGCGGCCCGGCGATCGCCTCGACCCGGGCGATGTCGAAGATGTGGAGATCGAGCGCGCCGGTGATGGTGGTGATCGGCTGCTCGTCGAGATAGGTGCCGACGCTCGGCAGCGAGGCCGAATGGTTGGCGTTCTCGCCCGAGGCGACGCCGCGGAAATAGACGTTGGCCGAGCCCGGGCCGAGCGAGCGGAAGGAGAGGCTCGGCACCAGGCGGGCATAATCGTTGAACTCGTCGACCTGCAGGTTCTCGAGCGTCTCGGTGCCCATCGCGGTGATCGCGATCGGCACGTCCTGGAGATTCTCGGAGCGCCGCGTCGCGGTGACGATGATGTTGGATTCGTCCTCCTGCTGCGGCGCGGCGGCGGGAGCGGGGGCAGGCGTCTCCTGCGCCAGCGCGGCGCCGCTGCCGCAGAGCATGGTGGAGGTGAGCAGGCCGAGGCCGGCGAGGTTCCGGAACGACGAGACGGCCATATGCTTCTCTCCCCCAGGCGGTCTTCCTTGCGCGCACGCTCTGCTGCTTTTGGCCGTGCGTCAATTTGGTTTTGGGGAAGAAACGATTGCGCGGCGCTTCTGTGACGGTTTTGCCACGCTGCTACATTCATTGAGTCGTCCCGGCGAAGGCCGGGAGCCATGCACTCCGCCGAAGAGAGATCGCGAAAGGATGTTCGCTTCTTCGCCAGGACGCCGTGTTCATGGGTCCCGGCTTTCGCCGGGATGACTCCAATTGTGAAGCACCGGCCCAAGCGCCTCCTTGAGCGGCCCGAGCCAGGCCTCGTAGGGGCGCCACTGGTCGAGGCCCTCGCGGTTGATCGGGCGGCGGACCTGCTCGGAGCTGGCGGTGCGCACCGCGCGGGCATTTTCGTGGAAGGCGAGGCATTGGGGCTCGAAGGGCAGGCCGAGAAAATCGAGCAGCCGGCGGACCTCGGCTTCCGGATCCTCGATCATCGCCTCGTAGAGGACGCGGTGGACGCGGCCGGGCTGGACCAGGTCGAAATGGGCCATGAGCGACACATAGTCGGCATAGTAACGGCCGAGCTCGGCGAGGTCGTAGCTGAAGCCCTGGCCGCGGGCGAAATGCTGCTTGAAGTTGGAGAAGCAGCAGCCGAGCGGGTGGCGCCGCGCGTCGATGATCCTCGCGTTCGGCAGGATCAGCCGGATCAGGCCGGCATGGGCCCAATTGTTGGGCATCTTGTCGATGAAGAAAGGGCGGCCGGTCTTGCGCTGGATGCGCGTGCCTTCGAGATACTCCTCGCCGAGCGCGGCGAGCGCCGCGGCGTCGAGATCGGCCAGGCATTCCGGGTAAGCGGACGCGTCGGCCTTCAGCCTGCGCCCGCCGAGCCTCTTGGCCAGCGCCGGTATGTCGGGCAGCTCCATCGTGCCTTCGACGCGGCTGTGGCTGGCGAGAATCTGCTCGATCAGCGTCGAGCCCGCGCGCGGCATGCCCAGGACGAAGATCGGATCGGGCGCGGAGCATCCCTGGCCGGCGCGGCTCTCGAACAGAGCGGACGTGAAGAAGGCGCGGCCGCGGCGGACATGGCCCGATATGTCGTCGGGATCATAGTCGATCCCGGCGCGGCGCAGGCGGTTTCCTTCGGCATAATGGCCGAACGCGGCCTCGGTCTCGCCCCGGTCATCATGCGCCTTGCCGAGCGCGAAATGGAGGTGGAAGCGGTCCTCCTCGCTCAGCTGCGAGCCGGCAAGCGCGGCTTCCATCGCCGCGATGTCGGCCTCGTCGAAGGCGATCGTCTTGAGGTTCGCGAGGCTCCACCAGACTTCGCCCAGGCCCGGCGCCGCGTCGAGCGCGCGGCGATAAGCGGCGACGCTGTCCGCCTGGCGGCCGACCGTCTTCAAGATGTGGCCATAGCTCATCCACACCTTGGCCTGGTGCGGGAAGCGCGCCAGCACCTGCTGGTAAAGCCCGATCGCCTCCTCGTAGCTGCCGATCCGGCCGAGCGCGGCGGCCTCGAGATTGCGGTTCGCCTCGCGGTCGGCGCCCTGCAGCGCGTCGAGCTCAGCGATCGCCTCGGCCGGCCGGTTCTGCTTGTAGAGCACGGTGGCGAGATTGGCGCGCGCCGGCGCGAACGCGGGCGCCAGCTCGAGCGCGCGGCGGAGCAGGTTCTCGGCGTCCTGATAGCGGCCGAGCCTGCCCGCCAGCTCGGCCATCATCCGGATCGCGGCGACGTCGGTCGGCTTCGCCTTGAGACGCGGGCGCAGGACATGCTCGGCGGCGGCGAGGTCGTTGTCGACGAGCGCTTCGGCGGCGCGCATCAGCTCCGGGTCGCCGACCGAAAAGGCGATCGCGTCGAGCTCGGCGCGCTCGGCCGCGTCATCCTCGCCGGTGCGCCGCAAGGCCGCGCCGAGCAGCCGCGCGGCATCGGCATTGCCCGGCGCGACGCGCAGGATCTCGCGCGCCTGCGCCGCCGCCGCGCGGGCGTCGTCGCGCAACAGCCGCGCCGCGTGCCGCAGCGCCTCGGTCACGGTTCCGGTCGGTGCTCCGTCCATCCGCGCGACGCTAAGCGCTCGCGCGCGCGCTGGCTAGAAGCGGACGCGGAGCGAGGCGACGGCGCGGGCCTCATAGGCGTCGCCGCGGGCGCTCTGGGCGGTGTCGTGGTAGCGCAGCTCCGCGGTGACATGCTCGCCGAGCCGGTGCGTGAGGCCGGCGTTGAAGGCGGTGTAATCGTCGCCGCCGCCGCGCTCGCGCCGGCCGAGATTGGCGCTGAGGCTGGTGCCAGCGGCAAGGCGGAGCGAGGCGCCCGCTTCGGCGTAGAGCGATTCCCGCGTGGCGCCGTGATCGTCGAAGCTGAAGCTCAAGGCCAGGCGCGGCGTGACGGGGCCGATGGTGCGGCTCGCCGAGCCGGTGAACTCCACCGCGTCGTCGTCCGCTGTGGAGGGGAGGCCGGTGAGGAGCTTATAGCCGACTGCCGCCTCCACTTCGAAGCCGCCGAGCGCGCCGCCGACGCCGATCTGTACCTGGGCCTCGCTGGCGCCCGAATCGACGTTCTTCACCTGCGCGGCGGCGGTGAGGGCGCCCCATTCCACCTCGCCGCGGAGCAGAGCCTGGGCGCCGCCGGTCTGGGCCAGCCCCTTGGAATAACCGCGGCTGGCGAGGGCGAATTCGATCCCTGGATCGGGGGGCGGCGGCTCGAGCATCTGTGACGCTTTGGTGACAGATGTTTCGCTTTTGTGACAGCCTTTCCGTCGCGCCCGGGCGATGATAATGTGGGCCCCATGTTTACCGACATGAAAGCGGGCACCCGGGACGACTGGGCCCATATCGCCGCCGAGCATGGCAAGCATCAGGTCTCGGCCGCGCCGAAGCAGATCATGGAGAGTCTGCGCCGGCTCGACGAGATCGAGGTCGGCTTCGCCGCGACCCAGCTCGGCCATTGCCTGATGGCGGGCACGCTGGCGCGTCGCTCGGGGGCGAGCGACGAGGAGGTGGTCGCCGCGCTCTGCCACGATCTCGGCAAGCTCTTCTCGATCCCCAATCACGGCGCGATCGCCGCCGAGATGCTCAAGCCCTATGTCCGCGAGGAGATCTACCACGCGGTCTACTGGCACCAGGAATTCCAGGGGCGCTATTATTTCGAGCATCTCGGCAAGGACCCGGAAGGGCGCGAGCGGTTCAGGAATGAGAGCTGGTATGCCTTCGCCGAGAAGCTGGTCGACGAATGGGACGCGCCCGCCTTCGATCCCGGCTTCGAGGCCGACAGCCTGGAAAGCTTCGAGCCCGAGGTGACGCGCGTGTTCAGCCGGCCCAAGGCGATGATCTGAGCGCCGGGCGCGCCGTCCCGCAACGGGACGATCGGGCGCGAAATTAACCTATCGCGCCCGCTTGTTAAGACTTGGTGAATCGATTGTTAACGACGGCGATGAGCCGTCTGTCGCCTTTGATCGTCCGCCGCGTCGGCCCCTGGGCCCCGGCGCCGCCCCATGAAGCGGCGGAGCCCTTTGCGGGCACGGACGCCGCGGCCCGGCTCGACGACCTCAAATTGTTCGCCACCGGGTGGCTCGGCGGCTTGGTCTTCTTCGGCACCCTGATCGGCTAGACCGTCGACGGCAGGCCTTCTTCTTCCAGCAGGCCGTTCTTATGGTCCTCGACGGCGCGGTGCAGGCGCCAGGCGAGATAGGCCGAGACGCTGCACATCACCGCGGCGAGCAGCAATTGATCGGCGGCGGGGATCTCCAGCAACGTCAGGCTCATCGAGATCGCGGAGCCGATCACCATCGCGCCCGAATTGACGATATTGTTGGCGGCGACGGTGCGCGCCGCCTCGCTCTTCTTCACGGTGGTGGTGAGGAAGGCGTAGAGCGGCACCACGAAGATGCCGCCGAAAATGGCGATGCCGAGCAGCGACAAGGTGAGCCAGATCGCGTCCGGATGGGCGATGAAGCCGGTGACATTGTAGAGCGCCTCACCGGGCAGCCTCTCCCACGCATATTTGGAGATCCAGTGGAAGGCGAAGACGAACAGGCCCATGACGATCACCGCCGGCATCGAAAAGCGGGCGGAGACCTCGCCCTTGAGCAGCCGGTTGATGGCCAGCGAGCCGATCGCGACGCCGATCGAGAAGATGGCGAGGAAGACGCTCGCCACCGCCCTGTCCGAGGTCAGCGCGTTCTTCACCAGGGCCGGGAACTGGATGAAGAGGACCGCGCCGATCGTCAGAAGAAGCTGATCGCGATGATGGCGAGGAACAGCCGCCTGATGCGCAAGGTCGCCCCGATCAGCCGCGCCGACGAGCGGAAGATGTTGTAGTCGATCTTGTGGCCCGCTTCGAGCGTCGGGGCGGGCGGCACCTGGCGTCCGAACAGCCAGCCGATCAGGGCGACGGAGAGGACGAGGCCGGCGGCGACCTCGACCGGGATCAGGCCGGCTAGCAGGGTGCCGCCGAGGATCGCGATATACGTGCCCGCCTCAACGAGGCCGGTGCCGGCGAGCACCTCATTCTTGTGCAGATGCTGCGGCAGGATCGCATATTTGATCGGGCCGAAGAACGTCGAATGGACCCCCATCGCGAGCAAGGCGAGGAGCAGGATCGGGATCGCGACGCTGTCGACCATGATCCCGTTCAGCGCCATGACGAGGCCGCCCGCGCCGACGATCATGATGCCGATCTCGCAGGTCTTGACGATGCGGATGATGCGCGCCTTGTCGGTGGCGTCGGCCAGCTGGCCGGAAATGGCGGAGAGGAAGAAGAAGGGCAGGATGAAGATGCCGGTGGTAAGCCCCGAGAACCAGTTTTCGGCGTTCTCGTTGTTATAATGTTCGTAGACGACGAACAGCACCATCGTATGCTTGAAGAGGTTGTCGTTGAACGCGCCCAGCATCTGGGTACCGAACAAGGGCAGGAACCGGCGCGTGCCGAGAAGGTGGAAAGCGCCGCTGCTGCTCATGAGGTGGTTCGAACTCCGGGAAATGCGGCGGACGCCTGGCCTGCGGTCAAGATGATGGCATCCTTATGATTCTCGGCCTAGCGGCCCTGTGCGGGCCGTCATAGTCCGCCCGCGCGAAGACGCACAAGCCCCGCATTACCCGGCGGGCGCAAGGCGCTCCCATTCGGCGCGCTTTGCGGTTAAGGCCGGGGCCAGCATGCTCACGCTGCCCAATCTCCTGACCCTGTCGCGCATCTTCGCGGTGCCGATCCTGGTGTTCCTGCTGTGGCGGCCGAGCTGGGAGGATTATGCGGTCACCTTCGTGCTCTACTGCCTGATCGGCATCACCGACTATTTCGACGGTTATGTCGCCCGCGCGCAGGGGACGGTGTCGCGGCTCGGCCAGTTCCTCGATCCGATCGCCGACAAGATCATGGTCGCCGCGGTGATCGTCATGCTGGTGGCTCGCGCCCCCGCCGATCCGCAAGTGTTCGGCGGCCCGATCATCGGCGACTGGCATCTGATCCCGGCTTTGGTCATCCTCCTGAGGGAAATCATCGTCTCCGGCTTGCGCGAATTCCTCGCCAGCCTGCAGGTCTCGGTCCCGGTCAGCGCGCTCGCCAAGTGGAAGACCACCCTGCAGCTCGTCGCCTTGGGGGCGCTGATCCTCGCCGGCGCGCTGCCGCACTGGCCCTGGGTGCACCAAATCGGGCTGGCGTCGCTATGGGCGGCGGCGGCGCTGACCCTGGTGACGGGCTGGGATTACCTGAGGGTCGGCCTCAAGCACATGGACTAGGACTTACGCCGCCGCCTTGAGCGCGTCGGCGAGCATGCGGAACTCCTTCTCGCGCGGCGAGCCCTTGCGCCAGACCAGGGCGATGCGACGCGAGGCATGGTCGGCGTCGAGGCGGCGGACGACCACCTTGGTATTGTCGAGGATCCCGGCCGTCACCGCCATTTCGGGGACGAGCGTGGTGCCGAGGCCGTTGTCCACCATCTGCACCAAAGTGTGCAGCGAGGTGCCCATGATCGCCGCCTCGGCGCGCAGCTCGGGCCTGTTGCATGCGGAGAGCGCATGATCCTTGAGGCAATGGCCATCCTCGAGCAGCAGCAGCCTGGCCTCGTCGATCGCCGAGGCATCGACCATCTCGGGCAGATCGTCGGCGGCGCCGGGCGGGAAGGCGACCATGAAGCGGTCCTCGAACAACACCGCTTTTTCGACGTCCCCGCAGGCGTAGGGAAGCGCGAGCAGCACGCAATCGAGCTGGCCGCGATGGAGCGCGTCGCAGGCCTGCTGGCTGGTCTCCTCGCGCAGGTAGAGCTTGAGGTCCGGCCATTGCGCGCGCAGCCGCGGCAGCAGGGTTGGCAGCAGGAAGGGGGCGATGGTCGGGATCACGCCGAGCCGGAGCTCGCCGGCGAGCGGCTTGCCCGACGCGCGCACCATGTCGGCGAGCTCCTCGGTCTCGCGCAGGATCCGCCGCGCCTTCTCGGCGACGCGGATGCCCAGGGGCGTGAACCGCACCACGCGCCGGGTACGCTCGACCAGGGTGATACCGACCAGCGTCTCGAGCTCCTTGATCCCGGCCGACAAGGTCGACTGGGTGACGAAGCAGGCCTCGGCCGCGCGGCCGAAATGGCCGTGCGCCTCCAAGGCCACCAGATATTGCAGCTGCTTCAGGGTCGGCAGGTAGGTGCTCATCGCCTCACTCGATCAAACCACGCGATCTAATCTATGGGGACGATGGTTCGCCTTTTCTAGCCGCTGAGGCTGGCCTCGGCGCCTTCGCTGTCGAGGAAGCGGGCGATGGTGGCGCCGAATTGCGGCGCCGGCGGGCATCGCGTCCTCCCCTCAGTCGGCGGCATAGGCATCCACTTTTGCGATATGCGCCGCGATCGCGGCTTCGTCGAGGAACGAGCCCAGGAAGGAGTTCTTCGCCAGGGTGACGAGCTCGGCGCGGCCGAGCCCGCGCCCGGCCGCGGCGGCGCGGTAATTGTCGTTCACATAGCCGCCGAAATATGCGGGGTCGTCCGAGTTGATCGTGGCGCGCAGCCCGGCGCGGAGCATGGCGTCGATCGGATGGGCCTGCATGTCCGGAACCACGCACAATTTGAGGTTGGAAAGCGGGCAGACGGTGAGCGTCATCCGCTCGCGCGCGAGCCGCTCGACGAGGGCCGGGTCCTCGAGCGACCTGTTGCCATGGTCGAGCCGGTCGATCTTGAGGATGTCGAGCGCCTCGAGGACATAAGCGGGCGGTCCTTCCTCGCCGGCATGGGCGACACGCCTGAGGCCGAGCGCGGCGGCGGCGGCGAACACGCGCGCGAACTTGGCCGGCGGGTGGCCGAGCTCGGAGCTGTCGAGCCCGACGGCCGCGATCCGGTCGAGCCAGGGCCTTGCCTGGTCGAGCGTCGCGAATGCCGCATCCTCGTCGAGATGCCTAAGGAAGCAGAGGATCAGCCTGGAGGTAATGCCGTGCCTCGCCTCGGCTTCGTCCATCCCCGCAAGCAGGCCGCGCATCACGACGTCGAAGGCGATGCCGCGGCCGGTATGGGTCTGCGGATCGAAGAAGATCTCGGCATGGACGACATTGTCCGCCGCCGCCCGGTCGAAATAGGCGGTGGCGAGATCCTTGAAGTCCGCCTCGGTGCGGAGCACGTCGGCGCCGCGATAATAGATATCGAGAAAGTCCTGCAGGTTTGAGAACTCATAGGCGGCGCGGACCTCCTCGACGCTGGCGAACGGGATCTCGATGCCGTTCCTCCCGGCCAAAGCGAACATCAGTTCGGGCTCGAGGCTGCCCTCGATGTGCATGTGCAGCTCGGCCTTGGGCAGGCCGGCGATGAAGGCGTCGAGATCGGTCATGGCGCAAGGCTAGAGCAAGCGGCGGCGAAGGCAAGTCGCGCTTGCTTTCGCCCGTATTTCCAATAGCCTTTGGGCGGACGAGGTGGGAGAGCGCGATGGGCTTGGCGCGGGGCTTGACGATCGCGGCGGCCTTGGTCGCGCTTCCCGGCACGATGGCGGCGCAGACGCAGACTCGGCGGGCGGTGACCGAGGCGGAGCGCCAGGAGGCCCGCGAGACGCTGGCCGCCTTCACCCGGCCGACCCTCACTCGCTTCGACAGCGAAGCCGAGTTCCGCCGCTATGTCGAGGCGGTGCGCGGGGCCGAGCGGACCCGTTACGATTATTATTATTCGTCCTTGGCCGGCCTCCAGTTCGCCCAGGCGGCCGTGCCGGCTCAGACTCAATCCGACGGCCTGACTCAGCCCTGCGTGCCGACGCCGGCCAATCCGTGCCCCGAGGACGAAGGCCTCATGGTTACCGTCACCGGCACGCGGATCAACCCGCGCAACCCGTCGATCACCAACAACCAGCTGCGCAACGTCGAGGAAGGCGACATCGTCAAGCAGATCGACCATTATCTGCTCGTCCTCCAGGACGGCCGTATCTTCGTCATCGACATGCGGGGCCGCGGCGGAATGCGGAGCGGGCGGCGGCTGGCGCTGACCGACCGGGCGAACGTCTACCGCAACCCGCGCTCCGGCATCTGGTACGACGAGATGCTGGTGTTCGGCGATCGCGTGCTCGTCACCGGCTATTCCTACGACGAGGGCGCCACCGAGCTCGCCGTCTTCCGGCTGGGCGAAGGCGGGCGGCTCGCGCGCGAGGGCGTGTTCCGCATCTCCTCCAACGATTATTACAGCGACAACAATTATGCGACGCGGCTGATCGACGGCAATCTCGTCACCTATACGCCGCTTCGGGTCCGCGACATGGCGCATGCCGGCTATCGCTGGCCGGTGATCCGGCGCTGGCTGGCCGAGGACGATGCGCGCGAGATCGCGGAGGGGCGGCCCGATCGGCGCGAGCGGCGCGAACGGGGCGAGGTCGTCGGGCCGCCGCTGCTCGATGCCGCGCAAATCTACCGGCCGGTCACCGATGTCGAGGATCCGGTGATCCACACGCTGTCGGTCTGCCCGCTCGGCTCCACCGCCGGCGGGCACGGCCTGCAATGCCGCACCACCGCCTTCGCCGGACCGCCGCGGCCGGAATGGCTGGTGACCGGCACCGAGGTCTTCCTGTGGACCGGAGCGGAGCCCGGCTATGGCAACAGGGAGGACTGCCGCCCGGGCGCGAACGCCGCGCTCGCCGATTTCGAATCGGCCTATCTCTACCGGGTCCCGCTCTCCGGCGCGCGGCCCGATCTGATCGCCGTGCGCGGCTTCCCGCCGGATCAGTTCGCGCTACAGTCGGACGGCACCAACCTGCAGGCGCTGGTGCGGATGGAGCCCGCCAATTGCTACGAGCGCTACGACGCGCCGCCGCGGCTCAATTTCTTTTCGGTGCCGCTGGCTCGGCTCGGCCCGACCCTGACCGAGGCGCCCGCTTCGTCCTTCACCATCCTGCCCTCGACCTCGAGCCGCTGGGTCGTCAGCCGCTTCACCGACCGCTACCTCGTTTATGGCGGCCTCAGCCAGTATCGCCGTGGCTTTCCCGATCTGGACGCGCACGATTATGGCGACGAATATCGCCGCCGCGTGCTCGACGAGATGAGGCCGCGGGCGGCCTATGTCGTCCCGGTCGCGCGGCCGTCGGCCGTGCGTCCAATCAACATCGGCCACAGCGTGATCCGCGCCGAACGGGTCGCGGACGACATCGTGCTGACCGGTTATCGCGACCGCAGCGGCCTGATCGTCACCCTGATCGATCTCGACGGGCAGCCCCGCATCGCCTCGTCGCTGCGGCTCATCGGACGCTATGAAAGCGAGGGCAGAAGTCATGCCTTCAACAGCCTGATCGAGCGCGACGGCAGCGGCCTGATGGGGCTGCCGACGGTGCCGCGCATCGCCGACAGCAACCGCGACTATTGGCGCAGCCGCGCCTCGGACCTGAGCTTCCTTTCGGTCGATGCGGACGGCCAGCTCGACTCGATCGGCGCGCTCGAGCGGCGCTTCGATTATGTCGACGACGACAATAGGCGCGAGCCGGACGCTGACGGCGTCCCCGGTTATCAATGCGAGGTCTCCTGCGTCGACTGGTACGGCAATTCGCGGCCGATCTTCACCGACGGCCGCATCTTCGCTCTGTCCGGCACCGAGCTGATCGAAGGCCGGGTCGAGCGCGGCCGCATAAGCGAGGTGCAGCGGCTCAACATCGCCTTGACGCCGCCGCCACTGGCGCGGCGATGATAGCTGGGAGGGGCCCATGACGCGCTTTCACCGATTGGCCGGCCTGGCCGCCGCCTTGCTCGCTTCGGCGCCCGCCGCCGCCCAACCCGCGTCCACGCCGGTCCCTCCGCGTTCCGACGAGGCCGAGGCGCGCGCGCTCGAACGCTGGACCAGCCCGACCCTGACCCGCTTCACCGGCGAGGCCGAATTCCGCCGCTACGTCCGGGCGGTGAACGATCATCCCACTGCGCGGCCGCGCTGGTGGGCGCGCGGCCGCCACATCCAGTTCGCGCAGGCGGAGGCACCGGCCACGATCCAGAGCGACAGCGAGCCGCCGCTCTGCCCGCCCGAGGATCCCGCCTGCGCGGGCGCGGAAGCGGACAGCGCCAACATCGTCATGACGGGCACGCGGGCGCGCTCCAACACGATCACCAACAATCAGGAAGCGGGAGTCGACGAAGGCGATATCGTCAAGCAGATCGGTCAATATCTGCTCGTCCTGCAGGACGGCCGCATCTTCGTCATCGACACGCGCGCCGGCGACGGCCGCCGGCTCGCCCTCGCCGACCGGATCAACGTCTATCGCGATAACGATGCCGACATCTGGTATGACGAGATGCTGGTCGAGGGCGATCACGTCCTCGTCACCGCCTATTCCTATGGCGAGCAGGCGACCGAGGTCTCCGTGTTCCGCCTGGGCGCGGGCGGGCGGCTGGCGCGCCGGGGCGTCTTCTTCCTTTCCTCCGACGATTATTATGACGGCGACAATTATGCGACCCGTCTCGTCGGCGACAATCTGGTCGTCTACGCGCCGATGCGCATCTCCAATATCAATGAGGACGAGCCGATCAAATGGCCTCTGGTCCGGCGCTGGGTGGCCGGCGAGGACCGCGCGCGGGGCGAAGCGCGCGGCGTGCCCCTGTTCGACGCGCGCACCATCTACCGGCCGGTCCGCACCGTCGTCGACCCGGTCGTCCACACCGTCTCGGTCTGCCCGCTCGGCCCGGCCGGCGCGGGGCGGAATTTGAGGTGCCGGACCACCGCCTTCGTCGGCCCGGCACAGCGCGAGTATTATGTCTCGCCGACCGATGCTTATTTGTGGATCACGCCCGACGACGACGATCTGGTCGAGGACAGTTCGACCCAGTCCTGCCGCGCCGGCGGTGGCGTCCGGCTCGCCGACGCCATCCCGGCCTTGGTTTACCGCGTGCCTGTCTCGGGCGCGGAGCCGGGCGTGCTGGGGACGGTGGGCACGCCGATCGACCAATTCTCGCTCGCCGCGGGCGGATCGCGCTTCCGCGCCTTGCTGCGGCTGAGCGCGCGCCACTGCAGCATGGACTTCGACGACACGGACGGCCCGCCGCTCGTCTATTTCGATGCCCAGCTCGCCCGCTTCGGCGACAGGCTCGAGCGCGCGCCGACGTCCAGCTACACGCCGCTGCCCGCCGCCGGCGGCTGGGCGCTCGAGAACCGCTTCACCGACGCCTTCCTCGTCTATGGCGGGCGCGGCAGCGGGAGCTCCTATCCCCCCGGGCCGAACGAGGAACCGCTCCCGGACGCGCGCGTCGTCGCGGTTCCGCTTGGCCGGCCGCGCGACGCGACGGTGATGCGCGTTCCCCACAATTTGATCCGCGCCGAGCGCGCCGGCGACGACATCGTCCTTACCGGCTATCGCGACCATCTCGGCCTCCAGATCAGCCTGATCGGTCTTGATGGCGCGCCGCGCGTCGCCTCGACGCTGCGGCTCGAGGGCCGCTACGAAAGCGAAGGGCGCAGCCACGCCTTCAACAGCCTGATGGAGCGGGACGGCAGCGGCATCATGGGCCTGCCGACCGTGCGCCGCGACATCGAGGCCGGCCGCCATGTCTGGCGCAGCAGCGCCTCCGATTTGTCCTATATCACCGCCGATCCCGGCCGCCGCCTGACCGCCGCCGGCGAGCTGCTCGCCAACCAGGAAGCGGACGACGCGACCGGCTATCGCTGCGAGGTCTCCTGCATCGACTGGTACGGCAACAGCCGGCCGATCTTCACCGACGGCCGGGTGTTCGGCCTCAGCGGAGTCGAGCTGATCGAAGGCAGGGTCGAGGGCGGCCGCATCCGCGAGGTCCAGCGGCTCAACATCGCCGCGTCGACCCCGCCGCCGGCGCGGCGTTGACTGGCGGCGCGACGCGGGCGCGCACGCCCTTGCTTTCCCTCCCGATTGGCATAGCGTCGCGGGGAATAGCGGGGAGAAGGTCATGGCGCGCTTTCATATATTTGCCGGCCTGACCGCCGCGCTGCTCGCTTCAGGGCCCGCCGCCGCCCAGCCGCGGCCGGCGACTCCCGCGGCGCCCTCGCACGAAGCGGAGGATCGCGCGCTGGCGCGCTGGACCAGCCCGACCTTGACCCGCTTCCAAAGCGAGGAGGAGTTTCGGCGCTTCCTGATCGACGCCCGCGCCTCTGCGCGCGCCCGGCGGCAGTGGTGGGCGAATTCGCGCCGAATCCAGTTCGCCCAGGCCCAGACCGGACAGGCCCAGCCCGAGCCGCCGGTCTGCGACCCCGCGGTCGAGACCTGCCCGGAAGTCAGCGACGGCGAGGCGGTCACCGTCACCGGCACGCGGATCCGCTCGCCCAACATGAGCTCCGTCACCCCGGTCACCTCGGTTGCCGGCAGTCTCGCGACCGGCGCCAACGCCTCGATCACCAACACGCAGGAGGTCGGCGTCGACGAGGGCGACATCGTCAAGCAGATCGGCCAGTTCCTGCTGATCCTGCAGGACGGCCGAATCTTCGTCGTCGACACGCGCGCCGGGCCCGACGGCCGGGCGCTGCGGCTCACCGACCGGACCAACGTCTATCGCTCGCCCGACAGCGGCGCCTGGTATGACGAGATGCTGGTCGAGCGCGACCGGGTCGTCGTCACCGCTTATTCCTACGAGCAGCGCGCCACCGAGATCAGCGTGTTCCGGCTCGATCCGCGCGGCCGGCTGAGCGCGCTCGGCGTTTTCTACATGTCGTCCAACGACTATTATAGCGGCGACAATTATGCGACCCGGCTGGTCGGCGAGAATCTCGTCGTCTATTCGCCGATGGACCTGCGCGGCGTCCGCCCCGACAGCCCGATCCCCTGGCCCCTGATCCGCCGCTGGACCCCCGGCGAGGACAGGCAGGCGGCGCTGGCGCGCGGCGTGCGCCTGTTCGATGCGCGGACCATCTACCGGCCAGTGCGCACCACGCTCGAGCCGACGGTCCACACCGTCTCGGTCTGCCCGCTCGGGCCGACCGGGTCGGGAGGGGACCTTTCCTGCCGCACCACCGCCTTCATCGGCCCCGCCCAGCGCGAATATTATGTGTCGCCGAGCCATGCCTATCTGTGGATCACGCCCAGCTATGACGAGCAGCAAGCCGCGGCCGGAAACGCGACTTGCCCGCTTCCGGCGGGCGCGCGCCGGACGGGGGAAACCACGCCCGCTCTGCTCTACCGGCTGCCCCTGTCGGGCGAGCCGCCGAGCGTGGTCGGCACGGCCGGGGTCCCGATCAATCAATTCTCGCTCGCCGAGATCGGCGGCCGATTCCACGCCTTGCTGCGCCGCCCCGACCGCTGTGTTTATCACGGCGGCTCCAGCGGTGAGGAGCGCCTGGCCTATTTCAGCACGCCGCTGTCCCGATTGCGCCCGAGGCTCGCGCCGGCGCCCGCCGGGGCCTATGCGCGAGTCCCTTCGGTCGGCGAGGGCGAGATCGAGAATCGCTTCACCGACAGCCACCTCGTCTATGGCGGCCGCGCGACCGGCGATCCGGGCGGCTCGCCCCGGGACGAGGAGGATCCGCGGGCCAAGTCCTCGACGATCATTGCCTTGCCGGTGAACCGTCCTCAGGAGGCGGTCACGCTCACCTCGCCCCATTCGGTGATCCGCGCCGAGCGCGCCGGCAACAATATCGTGCTGACCGGTTATCGCGGGACGCGCGGGCTCGAGATCAGCCTGGTCAACCTGCGCGGCGCGCCGCGCATCTCCTCGACGCTGCTGCTCGAAGGCCGCTTCGAGAGCGAGGGCCGAAGCCACGCCTTCAACAGCCTGATCGGCGCGGACGGCAGCGGCCTCATGGGCCTGCCGACCGTGACTCGCGAAGAGGAGAGCGAGCGCTTGTGGTGGCGCAGCCGCGCCTCCGACCTCAGCTATTTGCGGGTCGATTCGGCCGGGCGGCTGCGCCGGATCGGCGAGCTGGTCAGCCGGGTCGTCTATGACAGGCGCAATGACGAGGACGGCATGGCCGGCTATGAATGCGAGGTCTCCTGCATCGACTGGTATGGCAATTCGCGGCCGATCTTCACCGACGGCCGAATCTTCGGCCTGACCGGCACCGAGCTTATCGAAGGCCGGCTGCTGGCGGACCGCATAAGCGAGGTGCAGCGGGTCAACATCGCGCTCGAATCGACGCGGCGTTAGAAAGGGGACAGCTACCTTTTGAGGCAAAAGGTAACTGTCTCCATCTTCGGTCAGGCGAGATCGAAGCGGTCGGCGTTCATCACCTTGGTCCAGGCCGCGACGAAGTCCCGCACGAACCTCTCTTCGCCGCCCCTTTCGGCATAGACTTCGCACACCGCGCGCAACTCGGCGTTGGAGCCGAAGATGAGGTCGGCGCGGGTCGCGCGCCAGGTCTCGCCGCCGCCCGCGCGGTCGGTCGCAACATATTCCTCGTCGCCCGACCCATCGACCGCGCTCCACACATTGGTCATGTCGAGCAGGTTGACGAAGAAGTCGTTGGTCAGCTGGCCCGAACGCCTGGTGAGGTGGCCGTGGCCGCGCTCGCCATGGTTCGCGCCGAGGACGCGCAACCCGCCGACCAGGACGACCATCTCGGGCACCGACAGGCCGAGCAGCGACGCACGGTCGAGCATCATCTCCTCGGTCTTCACCGAGAGCTTCCTGGGCGCGTAGTTGCGGAACGCGTCCGCCTCGGGCTCCATCACCGCGAAGCTTTCGGCGTCGGTCTGCTCCTCGGTCGCGTCGCCGCGGCCGCCGGTGAACGGCACGGTGGCGCTGTGGCCGGCGTCCTTGATCGCCTTCTCCAGCCCGACCACGCCGCCGAGCACGATCGCGTCGGCCAGCGACAAGTTGCCGCGCAAGGACTCGAGCGTGTCGAGCACCTTGGCGAGCAAAGCGGGCTCGTTGACCTCCCAGTCCTTCTGCGGCGCGAGGCGCACGCGCGCCCCGTTGGCGCCGCCGCGGAAATCGGACTTGCGATAGGTCGAGGCAGAAGCCCAGGCGGTCTTGATCAACTGGCTGACCGTGAGGCCGCTGGCCGCGATCTTCTCCTTGACCGCCTGCACCTCGGCGTCGGACGGCGCGGTGCCGGCCGGAATCGGGTCCTGCCAGATCAGGTCCTCGGCCGGGACTTCCGGCCCCAGGTAACGGACCTTGGGCCCCATGTCGCGATGGGTCAGCTTGAACCAGGCCCGCGCAAAGGCGTCCTTGAACGCCTCATGATCGGCGCGGAACTTGTCCGAAATCACGCGGAATTCCGGGTCCA
>JBKJZJ010000187.1:0-8998 GCA_046715355.1 Allosphingosinicella sp.
CCTCCACCCGGCGCTACCACCATGCCGACGGGGGCGGCGGCGACCTGCGTCCTGGCCGCGCAGCGCCGGGCCAAGCCGCGCCTGTACTCAAGCAGGCGGGAGGATTAGGAAGGCGGGATGACCGCTCCCGCCGCCGATGCCGCCCCCGCAGTCACCGTCCGCCAGATCATCTCGAAGGCCGACCGCAAGGCGTTCGTCGAGCTCGCCTACGCGCTGAACCTTTCCGATCCCAATTGGGTGCCGCCGCTGAAGAGCGAGGTCCGGTCGTTGATCGATCCGGCGAAGAATCCCTGGTTCGAGCATGCCGAGGCCGCCTTCTTCCTCGCCGAACGCGGCGGCCGGCCGGTGGGGCGGATCTCGGCGCAGGTCGACGAATTGGTGCAGACGCATATGGGCGTCGGGCTCGGCCAATGGGGGATGTTCGAGGCGGCGGACGAAGGCGTGGCGCACGCGCTGCTGGCGGCCGCGGAGGACTGGCTCCGGGGCAAGGGGATGACGCGGTCGATGGGCCCCTTCTCGCTCGGCATCTGGGACGAGCCCGGGCTCCTGATCAAGGGCCACGATCATCCGCCGATGGTGATGATGGGGCATAACAAGGCCGCCTATCAGGGCTGGGTCGAGCGCGCGGACTATGCCGGGGTCAAGGACCTCTTCACCTACGATCTGCGCGTCGACGTCCCCTTCCCGCCGCTCGTCCAGCGCATCGTCGCCTCGGGCGAGAGGAATCCGCGCATCCGCATCCGCGACGTCGACAAGAGCAAGTTCGACGAGGAGGCGGCGCTCCTGCTCTCGATCCTCAACGAGGCCTGGTCGGAAAATTGGGGGTTCATCCCGTTGACCGACGCCGAGCGCGCCTATGTCGGCAAGAAGCTGAGGCCGATGGTGTTCAACGACATGATCAAGGTCGCCGAATATGACGGCGAGCCGGTGGCGTTCATGATGTCGGTGCCCGACCTCAATGAGTTCATCGCGGATTTGAAGGGCGAGCTCTTCCCGTTCGGCTGGATCAAATTGTTCTGGCGGCTGAAGAGGATGCGGCCGCACGGCGGGCGCGTGCCCTTGATGGGGGTGTTGAGCAAGCTGCACGCGACCCGCCTCGCCAGCCAGCTCGCCTTCATGATGATCGAATATATACGCCGCGCCGGCAACGGCCATTACGGCATCGTCCGCGCCGAGGTCGGCTGGGTGCTCGACGATAACGGGCCGATGATCTCGATCGCCGAGGCCATAGAGAGCAAGATCAACCGCATTTACCGGATCTACGAAAAGGCCCTGTAAGCGCGGGCGGAGCGGCGCGGCGCAGCGCCCCGACCGTCCCGGAACAAGCCGTTAATGATGATAGTCTTTTCCAGCCCTTTCACTCCGGCCCCCGGATCGTTATGTATGCCCTTTCAAGCATTCGGGGACACGCAGATGAAGGCGATTGCGACCATGGCCGCGGCGGCCGCCCTGCTCGGCCTTGCGGCCTGCGGCCAGCTCGCCCCCAGCGGCTCCACCGCCTCCAACGACAAGGCGAAAGGCGCGCCAGCCGACAAGGCCCGCGCCACGGGCCGGACCGCCGGCCTTGCCGGCACGACCACCGGCAACGCCATCGGCGCCTCCGCGGAGCAGCGCGGCCTCGCCGGCAACCCCAACGTCATTCCGGCCTCGTCGAACCTCGCTTTGCCAGCGGTCGACCGCGCCTTCCTGATCGGCCGCTGGACCGATTCGCGCGACTGCGAGGAGGCGGGCGAATTCGCCGCCGACGGCCGCTACACCAACGCCGCCGGCGTCGGCGCCAGCTGGACGCTCGAGGGCGACCGGCTGACCGTGACCTTCGCCGGCGCGGCGCCGCGCACCCTGCGGGTCAGCGCGCTCGACCAGAATACGCTCAACGTCGTCAACCCGGACGAGTCGGTCGGCCGCTCGACGCGCTGCTGAGCGGCGCCGGGGGAGGAGGGGGAGGACGGTGAACAGGACCCATCCGAAGCCTCTCCGCCTCGCCACGGCCGCCGCTTTGGTCGCCTTCGCGTTCGCCGGGCCGGCCGGCGCCACCCAGCTCCTCCCCCAGACCGGCGCGACCCGCGTCGCGGTCGACCGGAACTTCCTGATCGGCAGCTGGTCGGACGCGGGCGATTGCAACACCGCCGTCGCCTTCGTCGGCGACGGCACCTTCGCCACCGCCGACGGCGACCAGGGCCTGTGGACCCTCGAGGGCGACGCGCTGACCCTGACCGGCGCGGCCGGCAGCCGCACCGTCACCATCATTCCGATCGACCGCGACACGATGGAAGTGGTCGGCGAGGACGGCGCGCACGACCGCTCGACGCGCTGCGCCGGCGATCTCGGCACGGTCCGCTTCAACAGGCCCCGCATCGCCTAGGCGACGGGGCGCCTCGCCCGCGAGCCCAAGGGAGGCCGCGAGCGGCTTTCTCCGTTCCCGGCCCTGCGCGCTTCTGCTATTCTCGCCACGGCGCGCGTGACACGGTGAATCTTGCTGCCGTAGCACGGGTCCGGCCCTCAGGCCGACCGAACGCATTGTGGGGAACGCAAGTCCCACCGCGCGCCACCATCCTTCGCGGACGGCCTGCCGGCGGCGAAGGCTTTGGGGGAGATGACGGGCGGGCTCCCCTTCGCTATGAAACTATTGTACTTTCCGAATCGGCGCTGTCGATGCGGGAGCGGAGAGGGAGAGTTTAGGATGAGTATGAAATCGTTTGCGGCAGCGTCCGCGCTTGCGGTGGCGTGCGGCGCATTGTGGGCCGTGCCCGCGTCGACGCAGGACGCCTCGGCGGAATCCCAGACCAAATCGGCTCACCCCGACACCAGCCGCAGGGTCTGCCGGAACGTGGTGCTGAGCGGGACTCGCCTGTCCCGCCGCTCCTGCCGCACGGTGACGTCGTGGGAGGAGGACGCCGAGGCCGCGCGGCGGGCGCATGAGGATGGCAATCGCGACGGCTCGTCCCGCGATGCCCAGAATACGGGTCTCCGGCCGATGGGTACGCATCGCTGACGATCGGGACCCTGCAACGGAGAGCAGCGAAGATGGGTGTGAAGCCGATTGTGACCGCGTCCGCGCTGACCATTGGATTTGGGATGCTTTGGGCGGCCCCCGCCTTGACCGCCGACTCCGCCCCGGCCGCGGCGCAACAGGCGCAGCCCAAGACGAGCCAGGCCGACACCAGCCGCAGAATCTGCCGAAACGTGGTGCTGAGCGGGACGCGGCTGAGCCGGCGCTCCTGCCGCACGGCGCGGGCGTGGGAGGAGGATGCCGAGGCCGCGCGCAGGCTGCAATCCGATAACGCCTACGACGGACAATATCGCGACGGCACTGCTCCCCGGCCCTAGAATCTTCGCCGCTGAGAATGAGGCCCTGAACGGGAGAATTGAAGATGGGTGTGAGGCCGATGGTGGCCGCGGCCTCCTTGGTGGTCGCCCTCGGCATGGTGTGGGCGGCCCCTGCCTTGACCGCGGGATCGCAGGCGGGCTCGCCCGAGGCGCAGGCCAAGACGAGCAAGGCCGACACAAGCCGCCGAATCTGCCGCAATTTGGTGCTGAGCGGGACGCGGCTGAGCCGGCGCGCCTGCCGCACGGCGCGGGCGTGGGAAGAGGATGCGGAGGCCGCGCGCAGGCTGCAATCCGATGGCGCCTATGACGGGCAATATCGCGACGGCACCGGCCAGATGGGCGGCGGGCCTCGCCGCTGACGATCGACAGACGGCGGCCCGCTGCCGCTCCAGTCAGTTGTTTGCCGACAGCACGGTGGTGACCCCGCGGTAGAGCGCAGTGGAGGTCAGCGCGCGCAGCGCCTGCAGGTCGACCGTCAGCCGCTCGCCTTCACCGGTGCAGCGAGCCACATAGCCGGCAACCTGGCCTGCCGCCTGCGCCTCGGCGGGGCTGCCGGGCTCGCTGAGCGCGAGGTCGCGGGCCGCGGCCGGATTGCGCGCCGCGACGCACAAAGCGAAATCCTCGGTGACGTTGAGCGGCGCCATCGTGGAAAGGGCCCTCGACAGGCGCTCGAAATCCGCCCTTTGCAGCTCGGTAGCAAGGAAATGCTCGGCCAGGCTGCCGACCAGGCTCGAGGTGCGGAAGGTGACGTCGGTTTCCTCCTGGCCGCGAATGCAATTGTCGGTCCCGGCAAGCGCCTGCGAGGCGAGGCTCGCCTGGGCTTCGCTCAGATAAGCATGCGCAAGCGTCTGGCGCGCCCAGCGCGGCCGCGCCTGGGCCAGGCAGGCCGTCAGGCTGCGCAAGGCCTGCCTCTGCGCGGCGGAATCGGGGGCCGGCTGGATCGGCACCGAGGTCGAGGACGGCTCCGCCAAAGCGGGCACGGCGCCAAAGGCGAGCAACGCGGCAACGAGAAGCCTGGCCATGGGAACCTCCAGCTACGATCGGGTGCGGCCATCATGCCCCCTTCGCGGCCGAAACGGAAGAGCCGACATTCGGGACTGCCGCCGGGGCGCGAAACAAGCCTGTTTCTTCGCCTTCGCAAGAACGCGCTTTGCAGAATGCGAAAAGAGCCTAAACATCGGTCGGGACTGCTTTTTCGAGGGGGAACAATATGTCCGGTCTTACACGCGTCGCGTTCTTGTCGACTCTGTCTTCCTTCGCCTTGCTCGCCTCGCCCGCTCTGGCGCAGGACGAGCCGGCCCCGGCCGCCGCTGCCGCGGGCGAAGATCCCGCCCCCGACAATGCGATCATCGTCACCGGCACGCGCCGCACCGACCGCACGGTGGCGGACAGCCCGGTCCCGGTCGACGTGTTCGGGACCGAGGCGATCGCCAATTCGGGACAGGTCGAGACCAACAAGATCCTCAACAATCTCGTCCCCTCGTTCAACTTCCCGCAGCCCTCGATCGCCGACGGCACCGATGCGCTGCGCCCGGCCACCTTGCGCGGCCTGAGCCCGGACCAGACGCTGGTGCTGGTCAACGGCAAGCGCCGCCACGTCTCCTCGCTGCTCAACATCAACGGCACGGTCGGCCGCGGCAGCGCCGCCGTCGACCTCAACCTGATCCCCGGCCTCGCCATCAGCCGCATCGAGGTGCTGCGCGACGGCGCCTCCTCGCAATATGGCTCGGACGCGATCGCCGGCGTCATCAACATCCAGCTGCGCGGCGCCAATCATGGCGGACGCGTGACCGCGATGTACGGCCGCTATCACACCACGCTGAGCGACGTCGCCAACATTACCGGCCTGCAGACCAATGCCGGCCAGCCCGTCCTCGACCCCTCCGACACCCGCGTCTTCGCCGCCACCGCCGACGGCGAGCGCAACGCGCGCGACGGACGGCTCTACACTTTGGGCGCCAATATCGGCCTGCCGCTCGGCCCCAACGGCTTCGTCAACATCACCGCCGAATATCGCGACCGCAACCCGACCAACCGCGCCGGCTACGACCTGAGGCCGAACTACAACCGGCCGGCCCCGCCCGCCTTCGACCCGCGCGAGCTCAGCTTCGACCGGCTCGAATTCCGCTATGGCGACGCCGACACGCAGGACGTCAATCTGTTCGTCAATTCCGGCCTCGAGGTCGGCGGCGGCTGGGAGCTCTACGCCTTCGCCTCCTACGCCCATCGCAACGGCCTCAGCGCCGCCAATTACCGGCAGCAAAGCGCCGCCGCCAACCGAGACTTCGGGGCGCTCGCGCCCAACCAGACGCCCAACGCCGCCAATTTCGTGCCGCTCACCCCGCACGGCTTCCTGCCCTATATCGACACGACCCTTGAAGATTATGCGGGCACGGGCGGGATTCGCGGCGAGCTGGCCGGATGGAACGCCGATTTCTCGATCGGCTACGGCCATAACAGCTTCGATTATACGGTCAGGAACAGCCTCAACACCTCGTTCGGCACCGCCAGCCAGTCCGAATTCGACGCCGGTGGCCTGCGCTACGGCCAGACCGTCGCCAATCTCGATTTCTCCCGCCAGTTCGAGATCGGCCTGGCGACGCCGCTCTCGGTCGCGGTCGGGGGCGAATATCGCAACGAGAATTTCCAGATCCGGCCGGGCGATCTCCAGTCCTTCGCGACCGGGCCCCTGTTCCGTCCCTCGGTCGCGACGACGGCGGCCAACTGCACGACGCAGCAGGGCGTCTACAATGCAGGCACCGGCATCTGCAGCTTCCCGGGCAGGGCCGCGCCGGCCGGCGCACAGGGCTTTCCCGGCATCCCCACCTCAAGCGCGACCGACGAGAGCCGGCATAGCTGGGCCGCCTATGTCGAGCTCGACACCAATCCGTTCGAAGGCTTCACCGCCGTCCTCGCCGGCCGCTACGAGCATTTCTCCGACTTCGGCGATACCGTGAACGGCAAGCTGGCGCTGCGCTACGAGCCGGTCGCCGGCTATGCGATCCGCGGCTCGATCTCCAACGGCTTCCGCGCGCCCTCGCTCCACCAGCAATATTTCACCACCACCTCGACCAACTTCATCAACGGCCTGCCGGTCGACATCTCGACGCTCGCGGTCAACAGCCCGGTCGCGCGCGCGCTCGGCTCGCGCGACCTCGAGCCGGAAAAGTCGCTCAATCTGAGCTTCGGCGCGACCGCCAATCCGGTCAGCGGGCTGACGCTTACGATCGACTATTACCGGATCGACATCGACGACCGCATCGTGCTGACCGAGAACCTCGGCGCCGCCGGCAGCGGCACGGCGGCGGTCAACGCGGCGGTCAAGGCCCTGCTCGACGCCAACGGCTTCCAGAGCGTCGGCGCCGCGCGCTTCTTCATCAACGGCCTCGACACGCGCACCCAGGGCATCGACGCGGTCGCCAGCTACCGCTTCCGGCCCGGCTTCGGCACCTGGACGCTGACCGCGGCCTATAATCACAACCGCACGAGGATCCAGCGGCGGATCAACGAACTCGGGCCGCTCGCCACCATCCCCGGCATCGTCCTGTTCGGACGCGTCGAGGGCATCCGCTTCACCGACGGCCAGCCGCGCGACAAAATCGTGCTCAGCGCCGACGGCGATTTCGGCGATTTCGAGCTCACCGTGCGCACCACCCGCTTCGGCGAAGTGATCGCGCCGGGCGCGACCGCGCCGCTCGCCGATCCGCTGAGCCTCACCTTGCTCGGGCCGGACGACATCCTGCTCGGCGCCAAGTGGATCACCGATCTCGAGCTGCGCTACCGTGCGTTCGGCCATCTCGACCTGGCGATCGGCGCCGACAATGTGTTCGACGTCTATCCCGACCGCTCGCCGTTCGGCGCGCGGCCGGCCTCGGTCGGCGGCGTCTATCCGATCAACCAATATTACCTGCCTTATTCGGGCTTCTCGCCCTTCGGCTTCAACGGCCGCTTCCTCTACGCGCGGGCGTCGGTGGAGTTTTAGGATCCCGGAGGGGACAGTTACGAGTAACTGTCCCCTAACTCCACCCAGGTCGGCGCATGGTCTCTGGCTTTTTCGCGGCCGCGATAGTCCTTGTCGACGCCGGCGTCGCGCAAGGCGTCGGCGGCCTGGGCTGAGAGCAGGAGGTGGTCGATGCGGAAGCCCGCGTCGCGCTGCCAGCAGCCGGCGGTATAGTCCCAGAAGGTGTAGAGCGCGCCTTGCGGATAGCGGGCGCGGATCGCGTCGGTATAGCCGAGATTGAGGATGCGGCGCAGGGCCTGGCGGCTTTCGGGCTGCATTAGCGCGTCCGACGCCATCGCTTTGGCCGAGAAGACGTCGTCGGGATCGTCGGTCGGGATCACGTTCCAGTCGCCGGCGAGCACCGCCGGCTTCTCCTCTGCCAGCAGCTCCGCGGCCTGCGCGCGCAGCCGCGCCATCCAGGCGCGCGTGGAGGCGAATTTGTAGGTGCCGACCGGATTTCCGTTGGGCAAATAGATGGAGGCGAGGACGACGCCGCCGATTTCGGCCTCGATATAGCGGCTGTGGGTGTCGTCCGGATCGCCGGGCAGGCCCTGGCGGCGGAGCGCGACCGCCGTGGCGGCGGGGGCCAGGATGGCGACGCCGTTGAACCCCTTCTGCCCGTGCCAGACCCCGTCATAGCCCGCGGCGCGGATGTCGTTGATGGGGAAGGCGTCGTCGTCGCACTTGATCTCCTGCAGGCAGAGCGCGTCGGGCTTCTGCTCGGCGAGATATTCGAGGAGCCGCGGCAGGCGGGCGCGGATGCCGTTGAGGTTGTAGGTGACGATTTTCATCCCGGACGGCTTAGCCGCCCGGATGAAGTTCGTCATCCCGGACTTGATCCGGGATCCATGAACACGGCCTGCGCGAACCTGAAAGGACCGTGTTCATGGACCCTGAATCAAGTTCAGGGTGACGTAAGGCGCTTAGCCTGGCTTTAACCGGCGTACAGTATGGCGCGCGCATGGCGACGCGCGTGCTCATCACCATCGATACCGAGCTCACCTGGCGGCATTTCGCCGCGGAGGCGGGCTGGCGCGACAATTTCGCGCTGAGCTACGATCCGGCGGGGGCCGGGGTGCCCTATCAATTGGAGGTGCTGAAGCGGCACGACCTCAGCGCCTGCTTCTTCGTCGATCCGATGCCCGCCATGGTCTACGGGATCGAGCCGATCCGGGCGATGGTGGAACCGATCCTCGAGGCCGGGCAGGAGGTGCAGCTCCACCTGCACAGCTTCTGGCACGATCTGGCGCGGGGCCGGAAGGACGATGCCCGCTTCGAGCTGACCGACTTCGACAAAGCGGGGCAGCGCGACCTGATCGCCACCGCGCGCGACCTCTTGATCGAGGCGGGCGCGCCGGCGCCGGCGGCGTTCCGCTCGGGCAGCTATGCGGCCAATGCCGATACGCTCGATGCCTTGAGCGAGCTCGGCATCGCTTTCGACAGCAGCCATAACGGCACCGAGCATCCCTGGCCGAGCGCGCTGCCGCTCGATCCGGCGCTGATCGACCCGGTCCGCTGCCGGGGCGTCACCGAAATCCCGATCACCCAGATCAGGCGCCGCGATGGCGGCCTGCGTCCTTTCCAGATCTGCGCGCTGTCCCGCCAGGAGATGGAGGCCGCGCTCGCCCATGCCGCCTTCAACCGGCATGAGGTCGTCACCATCGTCAGCCA
>JBKJZJ010000188.1:0-13824 GCA_046715355.1 Allosphingosinicella sp.
GCGACCGTCGCCATGCCATTCGAGATGATTATCGGCTTGCCCGTGGAGGCGACCTTCTCGATCAGCGGCAAGTCGGTATTCTCGAAGGAGGCGATCTTGTAGGCGGGCGCATCAAGCGTTTCGAGGAAATCCACCGCGCTGAAGTCGAAAGGCGTCGAGAAACAGTGCAGTCCGCGAGCCCGGGCGCGCTCCATTATCGGCGCGTGCCAATCCCAGGGCGTGTGCGCTTCGTCGTAAAGCTCGTAGAGCTGACGGCCGTTCCAGAGGCTGTCGGGATCCTCGATGACAAAGCCTCGCGTCCTGAGGTTGAGCGTCATCGTGTCGGCGGTGTAAGTCTGCAGCTTCACGGCATCGGCGCCGCTTTCCGCGGCGGCGTCAACGATCTCCAGCGCGCGATCGAGCGACTTGTTGTGATTCCCCGACATTTCGGCGATCAGATACGGCCGCTCGCCGGGGCCTATCGCCCGATCACCAATCTCGAACATGCATGCCAATTCCCACAGGGTCGACCCGTTTCCTAAAGAACTCGCCGTCGAATTCATAGCCAGCGCGTTCGAAAAGCCGCCGCGACGGGCGGTTGCCGGGAAGCGTTTCGGCATGGAGCAGGCGCGGCGCGGATATGCGCCTGGCGACCTCGGCCTCGCCCGCGGCGAGCACCAGCGGCCCGAGGCCCAGACCCTGCAATTGCGGGTCGAGATAGATGGAGACCTCGATCGATCCGTCCGCCAGCCGATCAAAGCGCAGGACGCCGACTGGTCGCCGGGCGGCGAGCGCTACCCTCAACCAGCGATCGTCGCGCGCCAGGCTCGCACGCAGCCACCCGAGATGCGCTTCGAAATCGATCGGCGCCGATTGCCTCGACACGCCGCGAACCGCCTCATCGTTGCGCCATTCGTGCATCAGCCGCGCATCATCGAACGTTGCCGGACGCAGGCGAAGCGCGAGCGCGGCAAGCGCGAGCGCCGCGCGCTCCGCGCCTCGTCCGTCGACCAGCGTCCGCATCTTTTCAGACAAGGCGCGGCGTTTTCCTGCGTCCGCTGCCAGCGCGAGCGCCGCGGCAGCGATCGCATTCGCCTCGAGCGGACCTTCATACACCGCAATCGCCCCGCGATCGCGCAAGGGATCGAGCACGTGGCGCTGGTTCTCCGCGACGCACAGCGTCAGGGTCGGCACCCCGATACAGCACCGCTCCCAAGCCGCGCCGCCGGCCGCACCGATCTGAAGATCGTGCCCCGCGAAGAAGCCGGCGAGATCAGGCTCATCGATCACCGGCTCCGCGCCGAGCTCCGCGCGTGCCGCGGCGATGGTGCTGACCCGCGGATTCGCGGAGGTGGTCGCGACGGCGATCGGTCCGGCGAAGCCGGCGCGGCGCAGCGCGGTCGCAATCGGAAGGCTCAGCCCCAAAGTGTCTGTGCCGCCAAGAAACATACCGATCGAGCGCACCTCAGGGGAAAAGGCGTAGCGAGGCGCCTGGGCATAGGTGGCGTTGATCAGCGCGAACCGCGGCCCCGCGAGCAACCGAGCGTCGCCGAGCGTCGCAGCGTGTTTCGCGTACGGATCGGCGCTGAGATTATGGTCGATCAGCAGCGCGACCGCCATCGGCCTGTCGGCCAGGTCGTCGATCGCGGCGATCCGCGCGCGCAAGCCGGCCGCCACCGCCTCGTGCCAGCGGGCATCAAAGCCATAGTGATCGACCAGCACCACTTCGACGCGCCGGCCCGCGGCCACGGCGATCGTCTCATGTGCGTCCTGCTCCCAGGGAACTTCCGCCCAGCCGGCATGCGGCGGACCGTCGGGGGACGGCGCCTCCCCATCCGGCTCCGGTAGCGCCAACACCTCATGGCCCGCGCGCTCGATCATCCCGACGCTGTCCACACCCAAGGTGCGCGTTACGAACAGGGCCTCCGCCCCGATATTGCGCAACGCATCCGCCAGAGCCAGGCAGCGCCGGACATGCCCGGTCCCGATCTTCACCGATGCGTCGGTGCGCAAGAGGATTATGGGCGCGGCTCCACTCATCGCACTGAGAACAGCGGCACCAACGGCTCGCAGCGCAGTTGGCGGCGCACATTGCCGGACCGGGCCGCCGCGCCGATCATCGGCAGCACGTCGCGATAAGCGGTAAGCAGCGCGACGATCTCCGCCTCGCCATGGGCATAGCTTATGTTGTGCGTGCCTACCGAGAGGAAGCCGCGCTGATGCAGCTCCTGCATCAGCAGCGTCTTGATTTCGAAGATCGTGGCCGAAGGCGTGTCCGCAATGGTCAGGAACGACCAGCTCGGGTGGCCTTTCACGCCGAAGATCGCGCCGAGCTGATGATCCTGAATGATGGCCTGGAGTCCGGCGATCAGCTGCTCGCCGCGTGCGGCGATAGTCTCGAGCACCGGCTCGCGGTCGAGCTTGTCGAGCACCGCGCGCGCCGCCGCCAGCGACAGCAACTCGCCACCGAAGGTGAAGGAGAAGAAGACCTCCTCCATCAGCATCATGATGTCGCGGCGACCAGCGACGGCGGCGATCGGATAACCGTTGGCGAGCCCCTTGCCGAAGGTCGCCAGATCCGGAATCACGTCGAATAGCTGCTGGGCGCCGCCGGGCGCGAAGCGAAAGCCGGTGATCGTCTCGTCGAAGACGAGAACCGCGCCGTGGCGCGTCGCCAGCTCGCGCACGCCTTCGAGAAAGCCGGGCGCGGGCCATTCGACGTTCATTGGCTCCAGGATCACCGCGGCCACCCGGCCGGGATTGGCCTCGAAGATGCGCTCGAGCGAGGCGAGGTCGTTATAGGCGAAGCCGTGGGTGAGGTCGCGGGTCGCCTGCGGAACGCCGAGATGGCGCGCGGTGGAGCCGATATACCAATCCTGCCAGCCATGATAACCGCACACCGCGACATGATCGCGGCCGGTGAAGGCGCGGGCGATCCGGATCGCACCGGAGGTCGCGTCAGATCCGTTCTTGCCGAAGCGGACCATTTCGGCGCACGGCACCATCCCGACGATCCGCTCCGCCACCTCGGTCTCGAGCCGGTGCGGAAGCGACAGGATGACGCCGGAATGGAGTTGCGCGCGCACCGCCGCATCGACATCCGGATCCCGATAGCCGAGCGTGATCGACAGCAGCGAACTGACGAAGTCTATATATTCGTTGCCGTCCACATCCCACACGCGGCTGCCTTCGCCGCGCTCCAGGAAAAGCGGCGAAACGCCGATAGGATATTGGGTGCGGCTCTTGCTGAAGGTCTGGCTGCCCAGCGGAATCACTTGCTGGGCGCGATCGAGTAGCTGCTCGGACTGTTCGAAGGTTCGCATATCATTCATTTCCGTCTTGATCGAGCATTCGGCCGAGGAGGACGGCATCCTCCGGCCTTCCCTCCAGAAGAAAGTGCGCGGGCCGGACCGCCTCCACCGTGAAGCCGGCTTTCTCGAACGCTCTAGCGCTGCCGACGTTCGACGCATAGCAGCCGGCGGTGAGGCGGCGCAGGCCAAGCTCTTCGCGGGCGACGACGGCGACACGATCGATCGCCCGGCTGCCGACGCCCCGGCCCCAAGCCGAACGGTCGCCGATCATGAGGCCGATCTCGCCGAGGCCGTGGCGGCGGTTGATCGGGCCCAGCTTGATATTGCCGACGTGCCGGTCGAGATGCTTGTCGAGGATGCCGAAGAAGAGATCGCGATCGCTGGCGAGGATGCCGGCGACGAAGGCTGCGACGCTGGCCCGGTCCTGCCGGACGAAGCGGCTCTCGAGGTAGAGGTTGACCGCGGGATCGTTGAGCCAGCCGACATAGGTATCGCTGACCTTGTCGGGGGTCATCAGGAACAGGGCGATTTGCGCGTCACTCCAGCGATGGGTCGGTTCGAGCCGCATCAGGTCTCCGCCCGGATCGGGATGCCCGCGGTGCGGACATGCGCGCGCGCCTGCATCGGATTCTGATCGCGGAAGGCAAAAAAGGTGCCCGCGGCAACCCCCTCGGCACGTCCTTCGCCGAGCGCTTCGGTGAAATGGGCGGCAAGCCCGCAGCCGCCCGACGCGATCACCGGGATGGGCAGCAGGTCGGCGATCGTGCGCAGCAGGGCCACGTCGATCCCCCGCCCCGTTCCATCGCGGTCGGCATTGGTGAGCAGGATCTCGCCAGCGCCCAGCTCATAGGCCCGCCGGGCAAAGTCCGCTACGTCGAGTCCGGTCCGCGTCCTGGCATGGTCGACGAATATCTCGGCCTTGTCGTCCGGCCTGATCCGGTAGTCGATCGACACGACGACGCATTGCGCGCCATAGCGGCGCGCGGCTTCCCCGATCAGGCCCGGCGTGGCGACCGCAGCGCTGTTGATGGTGACCTTGTCGGCGCCGCAGGCGAGCAGCATCCCGAAATCCTCCGCTGTGCGAACGCCGCCGCCGACCGCGAGCGGCATGAAGGTCTCGGTCGCTAGCCGCTCGATCAGGCCCAGCATCACTTCGTCGCCGGCAATAGGCGTGCCGTCGATGTTGAGCAAGATCAGCTCGTCCGCGAACTGCGCCTCGTAGATCTTCGCCTGGCTGACCGGGTCGCCGACCTCGCGCACATCGGCATAGCCGCGCGTCGTGACCAGCACCGGCCGCACCACGCGGCCGAGCATGCGATGCTTGATCAGCAGCTTGGGGATCAGGCGCTTCTTCAGCATGGCGGGTCCATCGCCAGGAAGCCCTCGAGAAAGCGAAGCCCCGCCGCCTGGCTCTTCTCGGGGTGGAACTGGGCCGCGACGATATTGTCGTGCCGAACCACCGCCGCGAACCGGCCCCCATGATCGCAGCTGCCGATCACGCGGCCGTCGCGCGGGTCGTGATAGGCGAAGCTGTGATCGAAATAGAAATCGGCGCTGACGCCGGCCGCGAAATCGCCGAAGTCCTCCTCGAAGCGGACGTCGTTCCAGCCGACATGCGGGACCCGGACGCGCGGCGGCGCCGCCGTCATCGCCCGGACCGTGCCACCCAGCCAGCCGAGCCCGTCATGCCCGTCCATCTCCTCGCCGCGGTCGGCGAGCAGCTGCATGCCTACGCAGATCCCCAGCAACGGCTTGCGACCGTCGACCACGGCCCGCTCGAGCGCGGGGACAAGGCCCGTCGCGCTCAGCCTTTCGGCGCAATACCCGAACGCGCCGACGCCCGGCAAAATGAGATGGGTCGCCAGCGCCACGTCGGATTCGACCCGGACATCGGCGATCCGCGCGCCGAGATAGTCGAGCGCGCTCTTGATCGAATGAATGTTGCCCGCCTCATAGTCGACGATGCCGACAAGACGGTCCCGGGGCGACATCGGCTTGCCTACTTCGTGTCCGCCCACATCTGCTGCTCGCGCCAGCGGCTCAGGATTTCCTGCGACGCCTCGCGTGACATCGCGCCGTGCCGGACCCATTTTTCGAAATCGTGGGTCTTGGCGCCCGGCTCAGTCGCCAGCGGATCGTGAACGTAAGGCGAGACCTGATGGCTCATCGCCACCTCCATGAACTCCGCCTCGGTCATGCCGATGAAGTCAAGGAAGATATCGAGGCTGGGCGGCCTCTTGCCCTCATATTCCTCGATCAGATGCTGGCCCTCGTTTCGGGTCATCCGGCCGTTGCGGATATCGATCGCGACCAGGTGAGACGGGCGCGAATAGCCGCGCTTGATATATTTGATATAGTCGCGGACGCCCTGCATGTAGCACTCGATCTTTTCGTAGCGATATTGGGGCGGCACGTTCTCGACCTCATCCCCATGCCAGCCGAGCTCGCGCTGGATGGTCTCCGCCTGGGTTCTGACGTCCCATTTTACGTAGGATCCGAGGCAGACCGAACGATAGTTGAGCGCGCGGAGATCCTTGAGCGGCGGATAGCTGTACGGCTTCAGGTCACGCGGATCGACGGTCCCGCCGAGCCGGACGAACATATCGTCGGCGCTGATTCCGAGATTGACGTAGCGATTGAAGCGCTTTTCGTCGACTTCCTCGGCCTGATCGTAGCTGAAATATGCAGTATATTCCGCCGAAGGCTCGCCCCAGATGATCAGCGGCACCTTCTTCTCCAGCGCGATCCACATCGGATAGCTGAAGATGCCGGTATGGCAGTGCCAGCAGAAGTCGCCTTTCTCCAGGAAGCTCTGCAGCATGAGCTTCTGGACGACCTTCCAATTGGGACGGAAGGAAAGAATGTCCACGCCCAGCTCGCGGGTCGTCTTGATGACGTTCTCCTCAAGGTTCGGCCGCATGAAGCCGTGGTCGAAGCGAACCACCAGCGGCTTCAGGCCATATTCCTTCACGAGATAGTAGAGCGTCCAGGTGCTGTCCTTGCCCCCTGAAAAGGGCACGATGCAATCATAGTCAGACTTGCCGCGATGCTCTTCGACGAGCGCATCGAGCGCCAGCTTCTGGCTATCCCAGTCGATGGCTTCGTTACGGTACTCCTGCCCGCGGCAGATGTTGCAGACGCCCTGTCCATCGAACGAGATGGTCTCGTGCGTTTCGGGCAGGCCGCAGGGTACGCACCGTTTCATTGTCAAGCTCCTGACCATTGTGCCCCGGCCGACAGCGCGAGGCCCGTTCGCGGTCCCTCTATCGGGTTCCGGCCATAAGTGAAAGGTAGCGATCCCGGCGCTGCCGGCGCGCTCAGACCTGGCGTCTCTTGCCAATATATTGAATGGTCAAGCTTATCCCGCGCGCGACCCTATCGAGATTGGCCGGCGCCATGCAGTCCGGCAGGGAAACCGGATCGGCGACGATACCTTCGAACGAGCGAGCGGTCAGGCGTTGCAACAACCGGGCGCCTTGCGCGGGCGATCCCTTGCCCGCATGCGGATCGGCAAGCAGACGCACAGCCGCCGCCTCGACCGAGGGTGCCGCGAAGTTCGGAAAGTTGTCCTCGAGGATCGGATGGGCGATCGAAAGGCAACGGCCCCGCCCGCACACCGCCTCATAGCCCACGGTGCCGGTGATGGTGATGGCCCCCGTCGCGTGGCTCAACGCCTCCACCATGCTCGTCTCCACGGGGAGAAGGCGCACGCGCGGCTGCTTCAGGCAAACATCGAGCAAGCCATCCGACAGCTCATAATAGGGCTTGGGATTCGCCTTGAGCGAGACCATGACGTCCGGCGGCGTGGCGGCGAGGATACGACGGACGATTGCCACCTGGTCCCAATCCGGCCTGCCCCAGACATCGATCGTGTTTTCGGGCTGCATCTGCAGGGGATAGAGGATCGTCCGATCCGGCGAAGCCGGCACGGAGGCGGCCGCCGTCCAGCGCCTGAGATTGGCCCGGGTGGACCAGTTCAACGCAAGCTTTCGAATAAGCGAGGGCGTATTGTAGCGCTCGCCTCGCCAGCGGCCGGCGACCACCCTGCCGCGGGTCGCGGCCCAGCGCAGCCAGCTGCGCGATCGCGCCAGGCGGCTGCCGCGCGCGATATAGGTCGGGATCTTTCGCCCGTCCGCAATGCGCGTCGCGAGGTCGAGCGCGCAAGCGTCGTCCATGGAGTCGCCGCTCTCGACGATCGGCCGCTGCGATGCCCCGGCAAAGATGGCGAAGCGGCCATCCGGATAACGTTCGGCGACCGGATGGGCGAAAATTATCCCCTTGCGCTCACACAGATCGAGGGCGAGCAATTCGTGGAACAGCGTCGGCTCACCGATCACGACATCCGGCGCCTCCCGATCGATGACCGCTTCGATCCGGTCCGCATAATAAGCGTAATGCGCCTGCCCCGCGGCGAAATGTTCCCGTCCGCGGTCGGTGGTGAGTGCCGGGAAGGCGGCAAGGTCCAGCCCATGTTCGAGATCGCGGGCGCGCGGAAAGGGGATCAGGTGGCGCCGGCCCGGAAGCGCGCGTCCGAAGACCGGATTCTGCACGAGCCAGACGATCTCGTGGCCCTCGCCCTGGAGGCGGCGCGCAATCTCCGCCCAGAAATAGGTCTTCTCGCGATTCTCGATGAACAGCAGGCGGGCCATAAGCGCTCAGCGCGCGGGCGGCGGCGACGCGGCGTCCCGCGCAAGCGATGCGGCGAGGCCCTCGTTGCGGGCATGGGCGGCGTTGGCTGAGCGGCCCAGGGCCTCGTGGACCCGCAGGAAATCGAACCGGTCCGCCTCCACCGGATCGCGGCCGACGCCGTCGGTCAGCGCGCGAACCTGCACGAAGTCGTCCGGATAGTCGATCGTCCAGCGCATAGCCGACAGATCCACCGAAGAAGCCACGTGGCCCGCCCGAAACCGCTCCGGCCGGTTGCGGATGAACAGCGTGACATGCTCGCGCTCGGAGCCGAGGCGGGCTTCCGCGCCGGCGCTTTCCAGCGCGGCGATGGACATCGCTTCCACGTCGAGACCGTCGGGGTAGGTCGGCGGATCGCCGTTGGAGGCATAGTCGCAGCCCGCGTGAACCAGGCCGGCCACCCGGTCGATCACGTCGGCGTCGATCAGCGGACAATCTCCCGTCAGGCGGATCACCGTCTCCGCCTCGTGCGCGCGCGCTGCGGCGACGAAGCGGTCGAGCACATCGTCCAGGCTTCCCCGGCAGACCGCGATCCCGGCCTGTTCGACGCAGGCGGCGAGCGCATCGTCGCTCGGGTCGACACTGGTGGCGACGCAGATCGCGTCGACATTGCGGGCGCGGCGGACGCGTTCTCCCATGAACAGGATCGCCGGGCGGCCGGCGATCGGCATCAGCACCTTGCCGGGCAGCCGCGACGAACTCATCCGCGCCTGGATGATCGCGACCGTCCGTGGCCGGGGAGGCGGGCCGGCGGTCATGCCGCTCGCCGCCAGTTGGCCGGATTGATCAGTGCGGGATCGGTGCTGGCAAAGCCGCTGGGATCGATATCCGGCGCTTCCGCCCGGGCAGCGGCGACGGCTTCCTCGAGCTGGGCGGGGCCATCCACGCCGATCACGGCGCGGCCCACTGCCGGCTCGCCGAGCGCCGCGGCGAGCGCGAACCGCAGCGGCGTCACCCCCGCCTCCGCCGCGCTCGCGCGGAAGCGCTCGAGCAGGCCGCGGTGGGACGCGAGCCCCGGAGGGAGCGACGCCGGGTCCGCCAGCGCGAAGCCCTGAAGGAAGATGGAACGGACGTGAATCTCGACCCGTCTCTGCGCCAACGCGGCGAAGGCTCCGCTGGTTCGCATCCGCTGGTCGAAGACGCTGTACGGAGCCTGGACGATGTCGATCGGATAGCGCGCGGCCAGCGCCGTCGCCTCCTCCGGCGCATAGACCGAAACGCCCGCTTTCTCGATCAGCCGCTCGGCGCGGAGCCGGTCCAGCGCCTGCCAGATCTGGTCCCCGTCCGGCCCCGCCAGATCGGCGGCGTCGTGCAGCATCAGGGCGTGGACCCGGTCCGCGCGCAGCGCGGCAAGGCTGGCCTCAAGGGAAAGCGCGACCCCGTCGGCGCCGGCGGCGCCCAGGCTCGGCACCTTGGTGACGATCCGAAAACGGCGCGGCGCATGCATGCGGCCGAGCAGTTCTTCGCTCGCGCCATAGGCGCGCGCGGTATCGAGCGTATCGATGCCCGCCGCTTCGGCGCGGTCGAGGCATTCAGCCACCGCGTCTTCGCCGGGCCGGCCTGCGGGATTGAATGCGCCATAGTCGGTGCCGAACTGGACCGTCCCGAGCGCCAGCCTCATGCCAGCGCCTCGGCGAGGCATGCGGCGACGCGGTCCACGTCTGCCTCGGCCATCTGCGGGTGGAGCGGCAGCGTGATCGCCCGCGCGTAATAGGCCTCGGCGTTGGGAAAATCGCCCGGCGCGAACCCCCGCGCGCGGTAAAAGGGCTGCAGGTGGATCGGGATATAGTGGACGTTCGCGCCGATGTTGGCGCGGCGCAGAGCATCGTAGACCGGCCGCCGCAGCGCCGGATCGTCGAGCTGGACGACATAGAGATGGAAGGCGCTGTGGCGTCCCGGCAGGCGGGCCGGCACGGTCAGCGGCAGCCCCTGCAGCCGCGCATCGTAGAGCGCGCCGAGCTCATGACGCCGGCGCAGATAGGTGTCGAGCCGCGTCAGCTGGCTGGTGCCGAGCGCCGCCTGGATGTCGGTCATCCGATAGTTGAAGCCGAGCGCCACCTGCTCGTAATACCAGTCGCCCTCCGACGGGCCGCTCATCAGCGCTTCGCGCCGGGTCACGCCATGGTTGCGCAACAGCTCCAGCCGCTCGGCGAGGACCGGGTCCCGCGTCAAGGCGGCCCCGCCCTCGCCCGTCGTCACGATCTTCACCGGGTGGAAGCTGAACACGGCGATGTCGGAATTGGCGCAGGCGCCGATCGGCGCGTTGCCGAGCATGGCGCCCACCGCATGGCTCGCATCCTCGATCACCCGGAAGCCGTAGCGCCCGGCGAGCGCGCCGATCCGTCCCATGTCGCAGGGCTGGCCGGCGAAATGGACCGGGATCACCACCTTCGGCAGGCCTCCCGCCGCTTTCGCCGCAATGAGCTTTGCCTCGAGCGCATCTGCCGACATGTTGAAGGTGACCGGGTCGATATCGACGAAGTCCGCCTCCGCGCCGCAATAGAGCGCGCAATTGGCGGAGGCGACGTAGCTGATCGGGCTGGTCCAGACCACATCGCCCGGACCCACGTCGCAGGCGAGGCAGGACAAATGAAGGGCCGCGGTGGCATTGGCCATGGCGGAGACATGAGGGGCGCCGGTCAGCGCCTGCAAAGCGGCCTCGAACCGCGGCACCGCCGGCCCCTGGGTGAGAAAGTCCGACCGCAGCACCTCCGCCACGGCGGCGACATCCTCGTCGGTGATGTGCTGCCGGCCGTAGGGAAGGAAGGGCGGATCAGATCTCGACATCGGTGCCGATCAACTCCTTGATCTGGCCGGGCGTCAGGAACACATCGTTCGTGCCGCTATTATAGGCAAAGCCGTCCGGGACCATGCGGCCGTTGCCGCTGCCGCTCTCGGTCATGAAACGCCCGATATCCCAGAGCTCAAGCGACGGCAGGATCACATAGTAATTGTCGAACTCCACCGTGGACAGCGCGTCGGTGGCGGTGATCATCTCCTCGTGCAGCTTCTCCCCGGGGCGGATGCCGACCAGCTCGATGCTCGCCTCGGGCGCGACCGCGGCGGCGACGTCGAGGATGCGGTAGGAGGGGATTTTCGGCACGAACAATTCACCGCCCCACATCCGTTGCAGGCAGTCCATCACGAAATCGACACCCTGCTGGAGAGTGATCGAAAAGCGGGTCATGCGCGCATCGGTGACGGGCAGGACGCCGCTGTCCTTTCGGGCGAGGAAGAAGGGGATGACGCTCCCGCGGCTGCCCATCACATTGCCATAGCGCACCACGCTGTAGGTGGTGCCGTGCGCCCCGCTATAATTGTTGGCGGCGATGAACAGCTTGTCGGAACACAATTTGGTGGCGCCGTAGAGGTTGATCGGCGCGGCGGCTTTGTCCGTGGACAGCGCCACCACCCGTCTCACCTTGTTGGCGCGCGCGGCGTCAATCACGTTCTGCGCGCCCATCACATTGGTCTTGATCGCCTCGAACGGGTTATACTCGGCCGCCGGAACCTGCTTCAGGGCCGCGGCGTGGATGACGACCTCGATATTCTCGAAGGCAAGGCACAGCCGATCCCGATCGCGCACGTCGCCAAGAAAGAACCGTACCCTTTCCATATGCGGCTGCAGCCAAGGCGCATGAGAGAGATCGAACTGCTTGTGCTCGTCGCGGCTGAACACGATGACGCGTTCGGCCTGGGTCTCCTCCAGCAGCTTGCGCAGCATGCGCTTCCCGAAAGAGCCCGTACCCCCGGTAATCAGGATCGACTTCAAATCTGCCACTTTCATCCCCGTATCGTAGGCGCCGGCGCGCGAGGGCCGGTGCCGGCGGAATGGATGCCGCTCATTGCGCGCGGCCGCCTTACGCCTCTTGCATGGCCAATGCCGGAAACGGAGACGATCCTCCGAGGTCGGCGCCGTCAGGCCGGCTTCGTCTTGTCCTCGCCTCGGCCATAGCCGTACCCGTAATCATAGCCATAGCCATAGTTAGCCCGCTTCGATTCGAACTTGGTGAGTAGGACACCGAGCACGGCGGCCTGCGCGTTCTTGAGCCGCCCAACCGCCACCCGCGCCATGCTGGAGGGGGTGTTGTGCGATTCCACGATGAAGATCACACCTTCGACGCGGCTCGCGATCAGCGGCGTATCGGCGAGACCCACAACCGGGGGCGCATCGAGAATGACGTGATCGTACCGCTCCGACAACTCGGCGACGAGCTTGTGCAACCGGTCACCGACCAGCAGTTCTGCCGCGTTCGGCGGCGACGGCCCGGCCGGAAGCAAGGCAAGCTCTTCGGCGAGGCCGGTCTTGATCAACGCCGCCAGGTCATCGCTTCCGGCGAGATAGTTGCTCAGTCCGCGCTCGTTGTTCACGCCAAACATATGATGCAGCGAGGGCGAGCGCATGTCCGCATCGATCAATATCACGCGCCGGCCCGTCCGCCCCAAGGACTGCGCAAGCGCAAAGGCCGTAAAGCTCTTCCCTTCCGCAGGTCGCGTACTGGTGACCGCGAGCGACTTTGGAATGCCGTGGCTAGTCGTGAAGGCAAGGGTTGTCTGGGTCGAAAGATAGGCCTCCACGAGCGGCGACTTGCGGTCGCCCAGCTCTTCGATCGGATCGCTGCTGCTGGACTTGGGAATCGTCCCCAGCAGCGGCAGGCCCAGCGCGCGCTCCACATCGGTCGGCTCGGAGATGGTCTCGTCGACCTGCTCGAAGGCGAAGGCAAGGCCAATGCCGACGACCCCGCCGAGCAGCAATGCGAGCAGCATGTTTCGGACCAGGCTCGGGCTGGACGGCCGCGCTGGCACCTGGGCCGCATCTACGATGGAGACGTTGTTGACGCCGACGCCGCCGGCGATGCCGACCTCCTTGTAGCGCTGGAGCAGGCCGTCATAGAGTTGCCGGTTAGTGTCCACGTCGCGCTGGAAGATATTATACTGGATGCTCCGGCGGCGCTGATCGAGGAAGCTCTGCTTGAGGCTCTCGACCCGCTCGTTGAGCATGCGCTCGCGGTCGACGCTGGCGTTATAGGCCTCGCCGAGCGAGCTCTGCACCCGCGCTTCCTCGCGCGCGATGCTCTGGTCGATCGTCCGCACCTGCGACGCCAGCGCCTGCGCCGGCGGGTAGCCGGGCTCGAACTGGGTCATCAGCCGGGCATATTCGGCTGCCGCCTCGGCGCGGCGCTGGCGCATCGCGCTGATCGCCGAGTTGGTCAGCGCTTCGCTGACCGCGCCCGACCGCGCGCTGCGCATGCGGCTTTGCGCCTGGACCCGGTCCGCCACCGCCTGCGAATGCGCGATGTTGAGCGCCGCGAGGCTGTCGGCGGTGATCGACCGTTCCTGCGACTGGCCGGGCGTGCTGGTCGCGACCGGAATATTGATGATGGCCTCGCGCGCGGCATAGCCAACCAATTGCCGCTCGGATTGCTCGAGCCGGGCGCGGAGCTGCCCAAGCTGCCCCTCGAGGAAGTTGCGGGCATAGCGGGTGGCCTCGTAGCGGCGCTCCAGCGTCGTCTCGATGAAGGCGCGCGTCCAGCTGTTCACCACCCGGGCGGATAGTTGCGGGTCCGGGCCCGTGAAGCGCACGGCGACAAGGCGAGACAGCCGGATCGGCGCGACATTCAGATTACGCAGCAATATGGCGCCGGCGCGGCGGGTCCTGTCCTGGCGTGTCGCAAGGGTGTTGGCGAGCGGGGCCTCGCGCACCCGGGCGGCCGTGCCGTCGTCGCCGAACATCTCGAAGAAGTTCGGATCGGCGTACAGTCGGAGGTCGGTCGCCACCCGTTCGGCCAACGAGCGCGATTGCAGCAGGCCATATTGCGTCTGGTAAAACTCCAGATCGGCCGAGCCG
>JBKJZJ010000189.1:0-4986 GCA_046715355.1 Allosphingosinicella sp.
CAATATCCGCAACGGCCGTGACGGAGCGGATTTTGGTGCAGGGCAAGGAGCAAGGAGGGAGCGACGCTTTCGCATCGTGACCGACGCGGGACGCGGCCCTGGGCCAAAAGCCGCCCGCCGCCCGAAGGGCGGTCGCCCGGAGAGGCCCGCCGGCCACGTCGCTAGCTTGCGCGTAGCCCCGCTACGCGACTGCGCTGCGCTCCTCGCCGGCGGACCGCTCCGGGCGATCCCGGCCGTTGCGGGTATTGAGTACGGACCCTAGGCCTGGGCTTCCGGCTCGCCCTTCTCGCCTTCCGGCTCGGCCTTCTTGGCGCGCTTCTTGGTGGCCTTGGGCGGCGCGGAGATGACCTCGAACGTCGGCGCGCCGTCCTTGATGCGGACCTTGACCTCGCCGCCGTGGATCAGCTTGCCGAACAGCAATTCCTCGGCGAGCGGCTGCTTGATCTTTTCCTGGACCAGCCGGCCCATCGGCCGCGCGCCGTACATCTTGTCATAGCCCTTATCGACGAGCCATTTGCGGGCTTCCTCGTCGAGCTCGATATGGACGTTGCGGTCGGCGAGCTGCAGCTCGAGCTGCAGGATGAACTTGTCGACGACGCGGCTGACCACCTCCGGCGGCAGATAGGAGAAGGGCACGATCGCATCGAGGCGGTTGCGGAATTCGGGCGTGAACATCCGCTTGATCGCTTCCTCGTCCTCGCCTTCGCGGGTCATCGCGCCGAAGCCGACCGCCTCGCGCGCCATGTCGCTGGCGCCGGCATTGGTGGTCATGATCAGGATGACGTTGCGGAAATCGACCGTCTTGCCGTGATGGTCGGTGAGCTTGCCGTTGTCCATCACCTGGAGGAGGATGTTGAACAGGTCCGGATGCGCCTTCTCGATCTCGTCGAGGAGGAGGACCGAGTGCGGGTGCTGGTCGACCGCGTCGGTGAGCAATCCGCCCTGATCATAGCCGACATAGCCCGGCGGCGCGCCGATCAGGCGGGAGACGCTGTGCCGCTCCAGATATTCGCTCATGTCGAAGCGCTGCAGCGGGATGCCCATGATCGCGGCGAGCTGGCGCGCGACCTCGGTCTTGCCGACGCCGGTGGGGCCCGAGAACAGATAGGAGCCGATCGGCTTGTCGGGATCGCGAAGGCCCGCGCGGGCGAGCTTGATCGCCGAGGAGAGCCGGTCGATCGCCTCGTCCTGCCCGAAGACGACGCGCTTCAGATCCTTGTCGAGATGCTCGAGCGCCTTCTTGTCGTCCGAGGAGACGCTCTTCGCCGGAATCCGGGCGATCGTCGAGATCACTGCCTCGATCTCTTTGACGGTGATCGTCTTCTTGCGCTTGGACGGGATCACCAGCATCTGCATCGCGCCGACCTCGTCAATCACGTCGATCGCCTTGTCGGGGAGCTTGCGGTCGTTGATGTAGCGCGCGCTCAGTTCGACCGCCGCCTTGATCGCGTCGGTCGTATATTTGACGCTGTGATGCTCCTCGAAGGCGGAGCGCAGGCCGGCGAGGATCTTGATCGTGTCTTCGACGGTCGGCTCGTTGACGTCGATCTTCTGGAAGCGCCGTAAGAGGGCCCGGTCCTTCTCGAAATGGTTGCGGAACTCCTTGTAGGTTGTCGAGCCGATGCAGCGGATCGCGCCGTTGGAGAGCGCGGGCTTCAACAGGTTCGACGCGTCCATCGCGCCGCCCGACGTGGCGCCGGCGCCGATCACGGTGTGGATCTCGTCGATGAACAAGATGGCGTGGGGGAGCTTTTCGAGCTCGTTCACCACCGCCTTCAGCCGCTCCTCGAAATCGCCGCGATAGCGGGTGCCTGCGAGCAGGGCGCCCATGTCGAGCGAATAGATGATGGCGGGCTTGAGCACGTCGGGGACGTTGCCCTCGACGATGTTGCGCGCCAGCCCCTCGGCGATGGCGGTCTTGCCGACGCCGGGATCGCCCACGTAGAGCGGATTGTTCTTGGAGCGGCGGCAGAGGATCTGGATGGTCCGGTCGACCTCCGGCCCGCGGCCGATCAGCGGATCGACGCGGCCTTCCTCGGCCTTCTCGTTGAGGTTGACGGTGAATTGCTTGAGGGCGGATTCGGGTTTCTTCTTGCCCTCCTCCTGCTTGGTTTCCTCCGCCTTGATTTCGGCGGGCTGGGAGGCGGGCTCGCCCTTGCCGACGCCGTGCGAGATGTAGGTGACCGCGTCCAGGCGGCTCATGTCCTGCTGCTGCAGGAAATAGACGGCGTAGCTCTCGCGTTCCGAGAAGAGCGCGACCAGCACGTTGGCGCCGGTGACCTCGTCGCGGCCCGAGGACTGGACGTGAAGAATGGCGCGCTGGACGACGCGCTGGAAGCCGCTGGTCGGCGAGGGATCGGTGTCGGACTGGACCTTGAGCGTCTCGAGCTCATTGTCGAGATAATGGCGCACCGCCTCGCGCAATTCGCCGGTATTGACCCCGCACGCCTCCATGACGCGGCCGGCATGGACGTCCTCGATCAAGGCGAGCAGCAGATGCTCGAGCGTCGCATATTCGTGCCGGCGGCCGCTCGCCTCGGCGAGGGCGTTGTGGAGCGTCTGCTCGAGCTCACGGGCGAAAGACGGCATTTTTCAAACTCCTGCGGCCCGGCGATGAGCGCCGGACCCGTTAACCATTATGTGGCGTTCGTTAACGCTTCATCAACCCGGGGGCCGAAATCCGTCATTTTTTGAACAGGTCGTGGGCGGAGGCCTGGAAGCTGACCGACGCGTCGAGCTTGGCCGTGACCCGCGCGATCTCGGACTGAAGGATATCGATCCGCGCGCGCAGCTCCTCGACCGACAGCGGGTCGAGATCCTGCTTCGTCAGCAGGGTGAGCGGATCGTCGGGCTTGTCCGGAAGAAGCTCGTCGAGGTCCATGGCGAGGAGCGTTGACCGGGACGGCGCTCAAGTCAATAAAACCGCGACCGCCTTTGCGACGAACGGGACATGATGGCCGCTTTACCGGAGGAGATGGATGCGATCGACCCGGCCGGAGCGGGCGGGCCCGAAGTGCTGGTCCCGGTGCGGCGCCCGGTGCCGCGTCCGGGGCCGGGCGAGCTGCTGATCGAGGTCGCGGCGGCGGGCGTCAACCGGCCGGACATATTGCAGCGCCGCGGCCTTTATCCGATGCCGCCCGGCGCGCCCTCCATTCCGGGGCTCGAAGTGGCGGGCATCGTCGCCGCCACCGGCGAGGAGGTGCCCGGCGAGCTCGTCGGCCAGCCGGTCTGCGCGCTGCTCGCCGGCGGCGGCTATGCCCGCTATGCGGCGGCGCCGGTCGGCCAGTGCCTGCCCGTGCCGGCGGCGCTGACGATGGTCGAGGCGGCGGCGATGCCCGAAACGCTCTTCACCGTCTGGACCAACCTTTTCGAGCGCGCCTACGCGATCGAGGGCGAGACCGTGCTCGTCCACGGCGGCACCAGCGGCATCGGCACGATGGCGATCGCGCTTGGCGCCCTGTTCGGCCTGGTGACGATCGTCACCTGCGGCAGCGACGAGAAATGCCGCCGCGCCGAAGCGCTCGGCGCCGCGCATGCGATCAATTACAATGGCGAGGATTTCGTCGAAGCGGTGGCGCGGTTGACCGAAGGAAAGGGCGTCAATGTCGTCCTCGACATGGTCGGCGGCGACTATCTGCCGAGAAACCTCGAATGCCTCGCCGAGGACGGCCGCCACATCTCGATCGCGATGCAGCGCGGGATGACGGCCGAAATCAGCATCGCCCGGATCATGGGGCGCCGGCTGACCCTGGCCGGCTCGATGCTGCGGCCGCGCTCGATCGCCTTCAAGTCGCTGGTCGCGGACGAGATCGCGCGCAGCGTCTGGCCCTATGTGGAGGAAGGCCGGCTGAAACCGGTGGTCCACGCCACCTTTCCGCTGGCGCAGGCGGCAGAGGCGCATAAGCTGATGGAATCGGGGGAGCATGTCGGCAAGCTCGTGCTGACGACCTGAAGCTCGATTGGGGGGAAGATGAAAGACAAGCTCAAGAAGATAAGGCCGTCCCGGGTCGTGCTCGGGATATTGGTCCTGTTCACCCTGGCCTCGATCCTGTTCTCCGGGCGGCCGATCGGCGGCTACGGCGTCTCGGTGGTCGAAGAGGTGATGGTGCTTCCCGACGATGCGCCGGAAGCCGAATGGCTGCGCCGCCAGACCACGGTCGGCGAGCTTGCCTATCCCAATGGTCGCCCCCGGCCATGGCTCGCGGACGAGACCCAGCCGGTCAAGATCGGCTACGTCTATACGGAATACGGCATTTTCGGCATGCCCTATTGGGCGCAGGCGGACGACACGCTCGGCCTGTTCCTCTACTCCGAGGGCGTGGACCATATCGGCGGCAGGCCGCTGAACAATCCCATGCGGATCCGGCAGGTCGAGGAGGCGGCGGGCGTGTCGATCCCGCGCGAGCCTGGCGCGCGCTGGTACCAGCATGTCTGGGGCTGGACCTTCCCGATCCTGTTCGTGATCTGGCTGCTGCTCTGGCGCCGGGAGGACCGCAAGCGTGAGGAGGAGGAGCTCTGGGGCAGCGACGCGCCCAGTGAATGAGGCGCTGATCCTCCACGAATATGCCGCGTCCGGGAATTGCTACAAGGTCCGGCTGACCGCGGCCCTGGTCGGCGTGCCGCTCGAGCGGCGCGAATATGACATCATGAAGGGGGAGACGCGTAGCGCGGAGTTCCTCGCCAGGGTCAACGCCAATGGCCGCATCCCGGTGCTGCAGGTGGGGACGCGCTTCATCCCCGAAAGCAACGCCGCCTGCTTCTACATCGCCGACGGTTCGACTTTGATCCCGGACGATCGGTTCGACCGGGCGGACATGCTGCGCTGGATGTTCTTCGAGCAATATAATCACGAGCCCAATATCGCGACCTTGCGCTTCTGGCTGGGCTGGGTCGGCGAGGCGAATCTGACCGACGCCCAGCGGACGCAGATCCCCGGCAAGCGCCAGGCGGGCGAGGCGGCGCTGGCGCTGATGGACGCGCATCTGG
>JBKJZJ010000190.1:0-3233 GCA_046715355.1 Allosphingosinicella sp.
TTTCTCGGCAGCCTCGGCGGGCGCGGCGGCCATGGCGGCGGCTGGGGCGGCGGCGGCGGCGGCGGCGGCTTCACCGGCGGCGGCGGCTCGTTCGGCGGCGGCGGGGCTTCGGGAGGATGGTGATGCAGCTCAGCCAGGAAGACCTTGATCTCGTCGCCGCCGCGGTGGCGAAGGCCGAGCGGGAGAGCGACGGCGAGATCGTCACCGTCCTTGCCCGGCGATCCGACGCCTATCACGACGTCGCGCTTCATTATGCGGTGCTGGCGATGCTGCTCGTGCCCGTGATGGGCTCGGTCGTTCCCCAGGACTGGATCGATTGGGGCACCCGCCTCCTGTTCGGCTGGAACGCGGCGATCGGCTTTCGCACGCTGATGGTGCTTCTGTTCGTCAAGATGACCGTCCTGTTCCTGATCGTACGCTACGCGCTTGCCTGGCGGCCGCTGCGCATGGCGCTGACTCCGGGCCGGACCAAGTCCCGCCGCGTCCACCGCCGCGCGGTCGAGACCTTCAGGGCGAGCTGCGAATTGAAGACGCGCGGCCGCACCGGCGTGCTCCTCTATCTCTCGCTCGACGAGAAAAGGGCGGAGATCGTCGCCGACAAGGCGATCAACGATCTGGTCGAACCGCAGGTCTGGGGCGAAGCGATGGAGGTGCTGATCGGCGAGGTTAAAGCCGGCCGGCCGGGCCCGGGCCTGGCGCTTGCGATCGAGCGGATCGGCGCGGTGCTGGCGCCGATCCTGCCGCCGACGCACGACAATCCCGACGAGCTTCCCAACCGGGTGATCGCGCTGTGAAGGCGCGCGCGGACGAGCCCGAAGAGACGCTCTGGGAAGGGCGCTACATCGCCGCCAAACGGCGCGGCAAATGGGAATATGTGTCGCGCACCGAGGGCGTCAGCGCGGCGGTGATCCTGGCCGTGGATGAGGGCCACGTCCTCCTCGTCGAGCAATATCGCGTGCCGCTCGGCCGGCCATGCCTCGAGCTGCCCGCCGGCCTGATCGGCGACGAGACGCAAGGCGAGGCGGCGGCGGACGCCGCCGCCCGCGAGCTCGAGGAGGAGACCGGCTACCGCCCGGCGCGGATGACCGAGCTGGGCCGTTTCCATTCGTCGCCCGGCATGGTCTCCGAAGGCTTCACCTTGCTCCGCGCCGAGGGGCTGACCAAGGTGGGCGAAGGCGGCGGCGTCGCGGGCGAGAACATCGTCGTGCATCGGGTGAAGCTGGCCGACGTGCCCGATTTCGTCGCCGGGAAGCGCGCGCAGGGCTATGCGATCGACGTGAAGATGCTGCTCCTGCTGGCGGGGGATTTGCTGGGTTGAATGGGGACAGTTACTTTCACGCGCCCGGCGCCTGCGGACGGGCGGAGCAGCGTGAAAGTAACTGTCCCCGCACCGGCGCTACCGGAAATTGTCGGCATAGGCCTGGATCTTCAGCTTCGGCTGGGGCGGGGCGGGCAGGACATGGGCGTCGATCCCCTCGCGCGCCGCATAAGCGGCGGCCGCCTCCAGCGTCGGGAAGGTCAGCCGCACCTGCTCCTGGGTCTCGGCGCCGCCGGCCCAGCCGGTCAGCGGATCGGGCCGCTGCGGGCGCGCGGATTCGAACTCCAGCACCCACAGGCCGGCGCGCGCCCTGCCCGACTGCATCGCGTTGCGCGCGCGCTGGTAGATCCGTGCTGCCATGCCCCGTCCGTGGCGAATAAGCTGGGGCGAATCAAGACCTAGCCCGCGCATGCCCGCCCCATTATCACCGCTCCCGATGGCGACGGAAGAGACGCGAAGGGGACCGACCCGCCGGCAGCTGCTGATCGGCGGCGGCGCCGGCGTCGGGCTCTACGTCGCCTGGCGCTTCTGGCCGCGCAGCTACGCGCCGAACCTGCGCGCGCGGGAGGGCGAGACCCTGTTCAACGCCTTCCTCAAGATCGGCCGCGACGGCCGCGTCTCGGTGGCGGTGCCGCAGACCGAGCTGGGCCAGGGCGTCTATACCAGCCTGCCTCAGATCCTCGCCGACGAGGCCGGCGCCGACTGGCGCACGGTCGCGGTCGAGCCGGCGCCGATCAGCCCGCTCTACGCCAACATCATGCTCGCCGAGGAGGCGGCCGACGACGGCGGCTGGCCCGAGGCGCTGCGCGGCGCCGGCCGCTGGCTGGCGCGCGATTTCGCCACCCGCAACGCGCTGATGCTGACCGGCGGCTCGACCTCGGTGCGGGCCTTCGAGGGCCGGCTGCGCGAGGCCGGCGCGGCGGCGCGGGTGATGCTGTGCATGGCCGCCGCCGAGCGCTGGGGCGCCAATTGGGAGGAGCTCGAGACGCGCGAGGGCTTCGTCTGGCGCGAGCAGGCGCGCCTGCCCTTCGCCGAGCTCGCCGAGGCCGCGCCGGGCCACCGCCCGCCGGCGCCCCTGCCGCTGCGCGACGATGTCGAGGGCCGCCTGGCCGGCCAGCCTTTGCCGCGCCTCGACGCCCCCGCCAAGATCGACGGCAGCGCCTTGTTCGCGGCCGACGTCCGCTTTCCCGACATGGTCTTCGCGGCGGTGCGCAGCGGCCCCTGGGGGAGCCGGCTCGGCCCGGTCGACACCGCCGCCGCCCGCGCCGTCGTCGGCACGCTGCGGATCTTCGAATTTCCCGATTGGGTGGCGGCGGTCGGCACCAATTGGTGGGCGGCGTGGCGGGCGGTCGAGGCGCTCAGGCCGCGCTTCCACCTGCGCCGGCCGCTGGCGAGCAACGCCAGCATCGGCGCCGCCCTCAACGCCGCGCTCGACGCCGGCAATGACGACCGCGTGTTCGAGGCCGGCACGCTGGACAACGGCTTTCCCGGCGCCAGCCCGGTCGAGGCGCGCTACGAGGTCGGTCTCGCCCCGGCCGCGGCGATCGAGCCTTTGACCGCGACCGCGCGCATCGTCGGCGACGGCATCGAGGTCTATGCGCCGAGCCAGGCGCCCGGCCTCGCCCGCGCCGCGATCGCCCGCGCCGCGGGCTTCGCCGAGGACCGGGTGACCTTCTTCCCGACGCTCGCCGGCGGCGGCTATGGGCGCAAGCTCGAGACGATGGCGATCGAGCAGGCGGCGATTCTCGCCGTACGGATGCGCCGGCCGGTCCAGCTCACCTGGTCGCGGCTCCAGGAAATCCAGCGCGAGTCGTGGCGGCCGGCGGCGCAGGCGCGGATGACCGGCTGGATGAAGCAGGGCCGGATCGAGGCCTGGCGGGCGCGGATCGCGGCGCCGCCCACGGCCGCTTTGGTC
>JBKJZJ010000191.1:0-12932 GCA_046715355.1 Allosphingosinicella sp.
CCGCTGCGGCCTCCAGCGGGCCCGTCCGATACGTTTCCCTTATAAGGGAGCTCCCTTATAAGGGACGGATCTTTCAGCTGTCATCGGCCTGCGCCTGCTCGATCGAGAAATGGCGGTGGGGAGCGGGCGGAGCTTGGAATTGGTCCGGTCAGCAGGTCACGGCGATGTTGCGCTGTGCCGCGTGGGCCGATGGCGCCCATTCAGGAGGATCGGTTGGATTCACCAATGGTCTCGACCTGCGCCCGCTCGCCAAAGGCATAACGCGGCCCCGGTCCCCGCCGCCCCGCCCGGTCGTCGCGATTGTAGAGCGCGCATTTCTTCAGCGACAGGCAGCCGCAGCCGATGCAGCCGTCGAGCGTCTCGCGCACCCGCTGGAGCGCAATGATGCGCGCGTCGAGCAGCTTCGAAAAGCCGTTGCTGATCCGCCGCCAGTCGGCCTGCGTCGGAGTGCGCCCCTGCGGCAGCTTGGCGAGCTCGGCGGCGATCTCGGGCAGGGTGCAGCCGAGCCGCTGTGCGATCAGGGCGAAGGAAAGGCGGCGGATGTCGGAGCGCGGGAAACGGCGCTGCCCGCCCGACGTGCGAAGCGCCAGAACCAGGCCCTTCTCCTCGTAGAAGCGTATCGCCGAGACGGTAAGGCCGGTCCGCCCGGCCAGCTCGCCGATCGCCAGAAGCTCGTTGCCGCGCGTCATCCCACTCTCCAAATCCATGCTTGACCTCAAGTTAGCTTGAGGTTGTAGATGCTGCAAGCATGGCACCGAATCGAAAGGGAACAGCATGCGGCCCGCCTTCATCGAACATGTGAACCTCACCGTCAGCCAGCCCGAGCGCTCGGCCAGGCTCCTCCAGGACCTGTTCGGCTGGCGCGTCCGCTGGCAGGGCCCCGCGCGCGACGGCGGCCAGGTCATCCATGTCGGCGACGCGGCCAATTATCTGGCCGTCTACGCCGAGCCCGGCGAGACGAAGGACGGGCTCGGCTGGCCGAAGGGGGAACCGCTCAACCATGTCGGCATCCAGGTCGAGAACCTCGACGAGATCGAGCGCCGCGTCGCCGCCGCCGGCCTCACGCCTTTCGGACACGGCGATTACGAGCCCGGCCGCCGCTTCTATTTCCTCGACTGGGACGGGATCGAGTTCGAGATCGTGAGCTACGCTTGACGCGTCCCACCCGTCATTGCGAGGAGCGTAGCGACGCGGCAATCCAGCCGCGCCTGCCGCTGGACTGGATTGCTTCGCTGCGCTCGCAATGACGGTGGAGGCTGGAAAGCCGCTGCCTTTTCCGCCAACGGTTCAAGCGCGAGGCGAACGGGAGCAGCGGCGGCCGATGTACGACTGGGTGATCGGCCTGATCGACTGGGGCGGCTATGGCGGCGTCTTCCTGCTGATGCTGCTGGAGACGATCTTCCCGCCCATCCCTTCCGAGGTGATCCTCCCCCTCGCCGGCATGCGCGCGGGGCAGGGCGCGCTCGGGCTTCCCGGCGTGATCGGCGCCGCGACCGCGGGAGCGATGGCCGGCAACATCTTCTGGTACGCGGTCGCGCGGCGGGTCGATCATGGCCGCTTCCGCCATTTCATCGACCGTTACGGCCGCTGGCTGACGCTCGATTGGCACGACGTCGAGACGGTGCAACGTCTGTTCCGGCGCGGCGCGGCCTGGGTCGTCTGCGTCGGCCGGTTCCTGCCCAATCTGCGCACCATCGTCTCGGTGCCGGCCGGGCTGGCGCGGATGAGGATCGCGCCCTTCCTGATCTGGTCGACGCTGGGCACCGCCGTCTGGAGCGCGGGCCTGGCGGGCGGCGGCTATCTGCTCGGCGCCCGCTTCGAGCGGATCGACGCGGTGATGGCGCCGCTCTCTACCGCCGTGATCGTCGCCGGAATCCTTTGGTATCTCTGGCGCCAGCTCACTTGGAACCGCCGTACGCGCTAGGCGCGCGGATGGGCGTGGCGGTAGACGTCCATCAGGTGGGCGGCATCGACGGCGGTGTAGATCTGGGTCGAGGAGAGGCTGGCATGGCCGAGCAGCTCCTGCAGCGCGCGAAGGTCGGCGCCGCGGCCGAGCAAATGGGTGGCGAAGCTGTGGCGCAGGGCATGCGGCGTGGTGCGTTCGGAGAGGCCCAGAGCGCGCCGCGCCTTCACCACCGCGCGGCGCACGATCTCGCCGCGCAGCGGGCCGCCGCGCGCGCCGCGGAACAGGGGGTCGTCCCTCCCCGCCGGATAAGGGCAAAGCGCCAGATAGGCCTCGATCGCCTCCTTCACGGAGGGAAGCAGCGGCACCATCCTTGTCTTGTTGCGCTTGCCGGTGACCAGCAGGGCCTCGCCGAGCGGCAAGGCGGCCCCGGTCAGGCCGAGCGCTTCCGCGACGCGCAGCCCCGAGCCGTAGAGCAGGGTCAGCACGGCGAGGTCGCGCGCCGCGATCCAGGGCTCGGACGCGTCGTCGGCCGCTTCCTCGGCGAGCGAGACCGCTTCGTCGGGCGAGATCGGGCGCGGCACGGAGCGCGGCCTTTTCGGCCCCTTGAGCCTGGGCGGCGCGCCCTCGCGCCCCGCCTCGGCGGCGGCGAAGGCGAGGAAGGCGCGCACCGCCGAAAGCTCGCGCGCGGCCGACGAATTGCCGAGGCCTCCCGCGCGGCGGACGGTGAGGAAGGCGCGCAGGTCCGCCGGGCGCAGCGCCGCCAGCGCCGCCTCGTCCACGGCTTCGCCGAGATGGCCGCCGAGGAAGACAATCAGCCGGTGCGCGGTGGCGACATAGGCGCGCACCGTATGCGCCGAGCGGCGCCGCTCGCGGGTGAGATGGTCGTGCCAGCGCGCCGCGATGGCGGCCGCCTGGTGATCCAAGATCAGGGCGTCAGCCACCGGCCCATGCAGCGGGTCAGCACCCGCCCCAGGAAGATGAGCAGCTCCGAGCCGTGGCGCGTGTCGAGGCTCTGGACGCCGCGCTGGCCGAGCGCCAGCAGCCCGTTCGGCAGCGGCGGCTCGCTGGTCAGGCGGATCAGCGCCTCGGCGCGGATCAGCTCGCAGGCCGGGCCGAACAGGGGATGGCCGCGCTCGACGCCGCGCAGCAGCACGCCGTCAAACTCCCGCACCGATTTCTCGAGCAGACGGGCATCGACGAACTGCAGGCCCGACGCGTCGGCGCGCACCCCGGTCTCGCCCGCGAACAGGGCGACGGCGACCGCGTCGAGGCCCAATATCTGCGGCCATTCCTGGGTGACGACGTGAAGCAGGTGATCGAGCCCCTCGGTCTCGACCGCGGCGAGCACGGCTTCGTGGATCGAGGCGACCGCGCCCGAATGGCCGCGCGCGAAGGCGATGAGGTCCTGATTGGCCTCCTCCGCCGCCGCCACCCGCGCGCGCAGGTTGGCGAGCGCATGGTTCTCGAAGCTGATCACCCGTCCCATGGCGGCGAAGGTAATACGGATATGGTTAAGAAGCGATTGGAATCGTCGCACTTTCCCCTCTCCCGCTTTGGGGAGAGGGGATTCCTAGATGCTCTGCCCGGTCTTCTCCCAATCCGCGAGGAACGCCTTGATGCCGTTTTCGGTCAGCGGGTGCTTGAAGAGCTGGCGGATGATGGCGGGCGGCGCGGTCATCACGTCGGCGCCCAATTTGGCGGCGTCGTGGACGTGGATCGGGTTGCGCACGCTGGCGACGAGGATCTCGGTGCGGAAATCGTAATTGTCGTAGATCAGGCGGATGTCGGCGAACAGCTCCATGCCGGGATAGCCGACATCGTCGTGGCGGCCGACGAAGGGCGAGACGAAGGTCGCGCCCGCCTTGGCCGCGAGCAAGGCCTGATTGGCCGAGAAGCAGAGCGTGACGTTGACCATGGTGCCGTCGCTGGTGAGCTTCTTGCAGGTCTTGAGGCCGTCCACCGTCAGCGGCACCTTGACCGCGATATTATCGGCGATCTTCCGCAAGATCTCGGCCTCGCGCATCATCCCCTCATGGTCCAGCGCGACCACCTCGGCCGAAACCGGCCCGGCGACGATCCCCGCTATCTCCCTGACGACTTCGAGGAAGTCGCGGCCGGCCTTGTGGATCAAGGAGGGATTGGTGGTGACGCCGTCCAAGAGCCCGGTTTCGGCCAGGTCGCGAATGTCGGCGGTGTCGGCGGTGTCGGCGAAGAATTTCATGATTCGGCTTCCATTCGAGCTGTCCCGATCCGCCTAACCGAACGGCTCCGCCAACGAAAGCGTTAGGGCCGCCGCGCCCGCTGCTTCGGCGAAGTCCCCTTGATGATGAGTTCGCCGGCGGCGGCCGGATCGACCGGCGGCTCCGACCGGGCGAGCGCCTCGGCGATGAGCGCATCGACCCGCGGATCGTCGAGCTGCGTCTCGCCGGCGATGCGGATCGTCCGCGCCTGGCTGCCGGTGCCGGCGAGCAGCCCGTGCGGGTAGGGCAGATGGGCCCCGCGCAGGAAGCACAAATTCACCCAGCGCGGATAGAGCGCCAGAGACAAGATGCCGTGCCGCGTCCGGTCGTCGGGCGCCCAGCCGATCGCGAGCGCGTGGTAATAATCGTAGACGAGGATCGTGGCGCCCGGAATTCGCGCCTTCAGCCGCGCGACGCACGCGCGAGTCAGCATCGCGATGTCCGGCGTGAACCTGTCGATAAAGGTGTCGAGCTGGGCCTGCGCGCCCATCCCTAGCCCTCCATTACCTCATAATGGCGCACCGAGGTCTCGAGCTCGAGTAGATAGTCCGGGTCGAAATCATAATATTTGGCGAGCGTCAGATCCTCGCCGGCGAAGCGCCGGATCGCCGCTTCGTCCTCCCAAAGGGTCAGCATCTCGACATGGACGATCTCGCCTTCCGCACGGTGCAGGCACAGGGCCGAGCGATTGCCGGGGGTCGACCTATAGTCCGGCAGGGCGACCTCCTCCATCAACTTGAGGTAGTCCGGCGCGAGCGTGGCGGGGACGCGGCCGTGCCAGTGTCGTGCGATCATCGATTGTCTCCTGCCCTTTCAGATTAGCGGCGAACCGCGATATGGGCGAGGCTTATGACCCGCGCCCGCCTCATCGTGATGAACGCCGCTCTCGGCCCGCTCGACTATCGCGTGCCGCGCGGCATGACGGTCGAGCCGGGCTCGGTCGTGGTCGCGCCCTTGGGGCCCAGGCAGATGATCGGCGTGGTCTGGGAGGCGGAGCGGCTGCCGACGAAGGAGGTCGGCGACAACCGGCTGCGCAACCTCCTCCACGTCTACGATCTGCCGCCGATCGCGGCACCCTTGCGCCGGCTCGTCGAATGGACGGCGGATTATTATCTCGCGCCGCTCGCCGCCGTGCTGCGCATGGCTTTGCCCTCGTCGGGAGCGCTGGAGGGCGCGCGCTCGATCACCGAATATCGCGCGACCGGCCTGGTGCCCGAGCGGCTGACGCCGCAGCGCGCCCAGGCGCTGGAGCGGATCGGCGAGCGCCAGGGGCTGGTATCGGAGCTGGCGATCGTCGGCGGCGTTTCGGACGGAATCATCCGCGGCCTCTGCAAGGCCGGCGCGATCGAGGCGGTCGAGGTGGCGATCGACGATCCCTTCGCCGAGCCCGACCCGGACCATGATCCGCCGGCGCTGGAGGAGGCCCAGGCCGACGCCGCCGAGGAGCTGCGCGAGGCGGTGACGGCCGCCCGGTTCGCGCCCTGGCTGCTCGACGGAGTCACCGGCTCGGGCAAGACCGAAGTCTATTTCGAGGCGATCGCGCAGGCGATCCGCATGGGCAGGCAGGCGCTGGTCCTGCTCCCGGAGATCGCCCTCACCGAACCCTTCCTAAAGCGCTTTGCCGCGCGCTTCGGCTGCGATCCCGTGCCCTGGCATTCGGGCCTGCGCCAGAGCCAGCGCCGCCGCGCCTGGCGCGCCATCGCGTCCGGCGAGGCCCGGGTCGTGGTCGGCGCCCGCTCCGCCCTCTTCCTCCCCTATTGCAAGCTCGGCCTGATCGTCGTCGACGAGGCGCACGAGGCGAGCTTCAAGCAGGAGGACGGCGTCCAATATCATGCCCGCGACGTCGCCGTGATGCGCGCCAAGCTCGAGGACATACCGATCGTCCTCGCCTCGGCCACTCCCGCGATCGAAAGCCGCCACATGGTCGAGATCGGCACCTACCGGGAGTTGCGCCTTCCCGACCGCTATGGCGGCGCGCGCATGCCCGACATGGCCGCTTTGGACATGCTGGCCGAGCCGCCGCCGAGCGGCCGCTGGCTGGCGCCGAAGCTGGTCGAAGCGCTCGAGCGGACCCTGGGGGCGGGCGAGCAGAGCCTGCTCTTCCTCAACCGCCGCGGCTATGCGCCGCTGACGCTTTGCCGGCGCTGCGGCTACCGGTTCCAATGCCCGAACTGCACCGCCTGGATGGTCGAGCACCGCTTCACCCGGCGCCTGGCCTGCCACCATTGCGGCCATATGATGCCGGCGCCGCGGCACTGCCCGGAGTGCAAGGAGGAGGACAGCCTCGTCGCCTGCGGGCCCGGCGTCGAGCGAATCGCCGACGAGGTCAGGGAGATCTTCCCCGAGGCGCGCACCGCGATCGTCACCTCCGATACGATCTGGTCGCCGGCCAAGGCGGCCGAGTTCGTCGCGCGGATGGAGGCGGGCGAGATCGACATCGTCATCGGCACCCAGCTCGTCACCAAGGGCTATCATTTCCCCAACCTGACCCTGGTCGGAGTGGTCGACGCGGACCTGGGCCTCGCCGGCGGCGACCTGCGCGCGGCCGAACGCACCTTCCAGCAGATCCAGCAGGTCTCGGGCCGGGCCGGGCGCGGCGGCAAGCATGGCCGCGTCCTCGTCCAGAGCCACGATCCCAATGCCCGCGTCATCCGGGCCCTGGTCGGCGGCGATTCGGAAGGCTTCTACGCCGCCGAAACCGACGCGCGGCGCGAGGCCGCGATGCCGCCCTTCGGCCGGCTCGCCGCGATCATCGTCTCCAGCGAAAACCAGGCCGAGGCGAACGAGACCGCGCGCCTGATCGGCCGCGCCGCGCCGACCCACGACAATATGGCCGTGTTCGGCCCCGCGCCCGCTCCGCTCGCGATGCTGCGCAGCCGCCACCGCTTCCGGCTCCTCGTCCACGCGGCGCGCGCGGTGCCGGTCCAGGACATCATCCGCGAGTGGCTGGGTGCCCTGAGCTGGAAGGCCAGCATAAGAGTCAGCGTCGACGTCGATCCCTATTCGTTTCTGTAGGGGCGGCCGCCCGGCGCGGCTGATAGGGCTGCCACGGGCCGACGGTGGCGCTTTCGACACGGAAGGCGCCATTGCGGTCGCGAACCCAGACCTGCTCGACGCGGGCGGTCTCCACCGCGGCGTCGACGCCGCGCGACCTTTCGATGGACCGGCCCAATGATCCCGTCAGCCGAACCCGGCCGGGGCTCTCGCCTTCGATCGTTTCGAAATCCAGGCCGGTAACGCCTGTGGTCGGCATCGCCCGCTCGACCCAGAAAAGCGGCGCATTGCTCGCGGGCGGGTTGCGTACGCCGTTCCAATCGATCCGGGATCGCTCGTCGAGGACCGAGGCAAGTCCCGCAGCGTCCCAGGAACTGGAAATCGCGCGGAATCCTTCGGCGGCATTCATCACCTCGGCTGCGGCCATGCGGTCGCCGCGAAGGATGCGGCACGCCCTGAGCTGCAATGACGGGCTCGTATGCTGGCGGGACGCGAGCCGCGCGCAATGCGGGAAGAGCGGCAGCGCGGCGCGTCCCAGCTCGGCCGCAAATTGAATGGCGAGACTCTCCTCGCAATCGCGCGCGAGGGCGCGCCTCGGCGCCGTCGACTCTTCGCGCACCCTAGGGGGATCGGTCGCCTCGACCAGATAGGTCCCGCCATGCAGGCACAGAGTGCGGCCGCCCGGCAATGGCATCAGGCTTCGATCGAAATAGCGGGAGCGGAACAGGATATCCTCCCAAACCGCCCACGGCAAAGCGGCACGTAGCGGCGGCTCTGGCTCCGTGCTGCCGCGCCGCGGAAAATGGACCGAGACGAACGGGTCCTCACCGTTCGGGCGGACGAAAGCAATGAGGAGCAAGTCCTTGTTATAGCCGGCATAATAGACCCGCCGCACTTGATCGCCCGCCGCCCTATGCTCCTCGATCGAGCGCACACGGTAGGGTTCACGCAGTTCCCGCGCGCGCGCCTCTAGGCACGCGGCGCTATTCAGGTCGCCGCGGCAGGCCTGATCCGAGCGAGGCGGTGCTTGCGCTGCCGCCGTGGCGAGCGGCGTCAACAGGACGGGGATCGCGGCGAGCCAGGGCCGGGGCCGAACTCGACTCCATGATTTCGGCAAGCTCATGGCCGGGATTCATCGCCAGGCGCATTTTGCAAGTCAACGTCGTTTCTTTACACTCAAAGACGCGCGCGGAAGCAGCGCGCTTGCCAGCCGCCCTCGGCGACCAATAGAAAGGCGCCGATGAACCGATTGCTTCTCATGCTGATCTTCATGCTGGCGCTGCTCGCGCCGGCCTCGCCCGCGCGCGCCGACGATATTTCGGTGGCCGGGCGCTCGGTGGTGCGGGTCGTCGTCATCGCCTTCGGCGAGGAGGACGAGGTGGTCGGCTTCGGCCATGGCAGCGGCTTCGCTGTCGCTCGCAACCGGATCGTCACCAACGCCCACGTCGTCGCCCAGGCCCAGCCGGGCGCGCGGGTCGCGGTCGGCGTCGTCCCGTCGGAGGGCGCGCAGGCCTATCGCGCCCGGGTGATCGCCACCGACCCGGCCCGCGACCTCGCTCTGCTCGAGGTCGAGGAGGGCAGCTTCCAGCCGATCCCGCTCTATCTCGGCCCCCTCGACGACGGCGCGCCGATCGCCGCTTTGGGCTATCCCGGCAATGTCGACCTCGCCACCGCGCGGCAGATGGACGATTATGTGCGGCCGCTGCCGCCGACCCGCTCGATCGGCATCTTCTCCAACGTCCGCCCGATCAACGGCATCACCACCCTCCTGCACACCGCGAACATCGCCCGGGGCCATTCGGGCGGGCCGTTGCTCGACCAGTGCGGCCGCGTGCTCGGGGTCAACACCTTGATCACGCGCAATCAGGACGGCGACGCGCCCTTCGCCTTCGCGGTCTCCAATCGCGAGCTCACCGCCTTCCTCCAGCAGTCGCGCCAGCCCTTCCAGTCGATCGCGACCGAATGCGTCTCGATGTCCGATCGCCTGCGCCAGGACCAGGAGCGCGCCGCCAACGAGGAGCGGACCCGCCAGGCGGCGGCCGCCGCCGAAGCCCAGAAGGCGCGCGACACGCGCGAGCGCAGCCTCGCCGAACTCCAGGAGATGCGCGAGAACCGGCTGGCGCTGGCGATCCTGCTCCTCGTCTTCGCCCTGCTCGCGTTCGGCGGCGGCGGCCTCGCCGCGGTCAAGAACCGGCCCAAGGCGGCCTGGGCAATGGGCGGCCTCGGCGTCGTGCTGCTGATCGCCGCGATCGTCGCCTTCCTCTCGCGACCGGGCCGCGCCGATATCGAAGCGGCGGAGAAAGCCGAAGCGCCGCCCGCCGCCGCGCCCGACCGTTTCGCGGGCCGCAACATATGCCGGCTGGTGCCCGAGCGGAGCCGCGTCACGGTCAGCACGGCGAGCGAGGTGCCGCTCGACTGGACCGCGACCGGCTGCGTCAATGGCCGCACCCAATATGCGCAGGAAGGCCAGGTCTGGACCCGCATCCTCGTCCCCGCCGACCAGCGCACGGTCTCGGTGCTCCAGTTCCGGCCCGGCGATGGCGAATATGTCGTCACCCGCTACCAGCTCGAGGCGGCGGCGATGGAGCGGGTGCGCGCCATGCGCCGCGGCATCGACAACCGCGCCTGCACCGCCGACGTGGAGGCGCGCACCATCCTCGCCGACCAGCAGCGCGAGATCGCCGCGATGCTGCCGCGGCTGCCCAACGAGCGGCTGGTCTATACTTGCGAGCGTGCGGGCGCGCGTCCGGCCGCGGCCCGCTGAACCGGCGCCGCGGTTGCGGAGCGCGAGTTTTCACGATTAGAAATGGTCCCGCTGGGGGCAATGCCATGATTCGCAAGCTCTTGATCACGCTCGCGCTGCTCATGCCGGCGATCGCGCGCGCCGAATGGCACGAAGCGGTCTCGACCCACTTCATCGTCTACAGCCAGGGCTCCCAGCAGGACGCGTCCGATTTCGCGGCGAAGCTCGAACGCTTCCATTTCGTGCTGAAGACGATCCGCCCGATCCCCGCGGGCCAGGCGACGGCGAGGCTGCGCGTCTTCCTGCTTCAGGACCAGCGCGCGATCGGGCGCCTGGTGAACCGGCCCAGCGTTGCCGGCTATTACGTCTCGGACGCGCGCGGGCTGATGCTGGTCGGGACGCGCCGGCGCATAAGCGGCTTCGCCGATGTTCGCTCCGCCCGCAACGAGGGACCCGAGATCGATCCGGAGAGCGTCCTGTTCCACGAATATACGCATCATTTCACCCGCCAGTATTTCCCGGCGACCTACCCCGTCTGGTACAGCGAGGGCTTCGCCGAATTCTGGGGGGCGACCAGGATCCTGCCCGGCGACATCATCGAGGTCGGCGCGCCCGCCGATCACCGCTTCTCGACCTTCCGGGCGCTCGGTTGGCTGCACCTTCGCCAGCTGCTGACGGCGCACAATTACAGCGAACTTCGGGGCACGGACATCTTCCTCCTCTACGCCGAAGGCTGGCTGCTGGTCCGTTATCTGTTCGAGAATCCGCAGCGCCAGCGGCAGATCCAGGAATATCTCAGGCTGATCAACACGGGCACGTCCTTCGAGGAGGCCGTCCGGCGCGCCATTCCCGACCTCGAAGCGTTCAATTCGGCGCTCTACGAATATGCCGGCCGCGCGCGCTTCAACGTGGTCCGCCTTCCCTTCCGCCGGATCGATGTCGGCCCGATCAACGCGCGGACATTGCGTCCGGCGGAACAGGCGCTGATCCTCGACGAGATCAAGCTCAGCCAGGGCTATCCGCAGCGCGAGGCGGCGGAGTTCGCCGCCCGTGTCAGGGAGACCGCGGCCGCCTTCCCGAACGATCCCTTCGCGATCCGGATGGTGATGGAGACGCAATATCTGGCCGGCAATTCCGCCGAGGCGCTGGCCGCGGCGGAACGCCTGCTCGCGATCGAGCCAAGTCATGCCCGCGCGCTCGCCGCCAAGGGGCTGATCCAGCTTGCCGCGCTCGCCGCGGCGCGCGTCACCGACGCGGCGGCCTGGAACGGCGCCCGGCAATTCGTGCGCCGCGCCGTCGCCGCGGCGCCGACCGATCCGGTCGTGCTCGACGCCTATTACCGCTCCTATCAGATGCAGAATGTGCTGCCGCCCGAGGACGCGCAGAACGCGCTCTATTCGGCGATGGAGCTGGCACCCAGCGACGACGAGCTGCGCTACAGCGTCGCCCTCGATTTCGAGCAGCGCCGGATGATCCCGGAGGCGATCGCGATCATCCGGCAGGACGCCTATGCGACGCCGCATCGCCGCAACGAATCGGAAGGCGACCGCCGCGAGCGCGAGGCCCGCGAGGACCGCTACCGCCGGGCGGGCCGCGCGCGCCGCGAAACCGCGCTCGAAATGCTGGCCCGGCTCGAACGCCTCCAGGCCCAAAGCCAGCCGGCGCGTTAAGGACCGCGCCTCTCCCTCTCGAGCAGCTTCGCCTTGCGCTCCAGCCCGTAAGCATAGCCGCCGGCCGTGCCGTCGGTGCGGATGACGCGGTGGCAGGGGATCAGCACCGCGACGTTGTTCGCGCCGTTGGCCGAGCCCGCGGCGCGCACCGCCGCGGGGCGGCCGACCGCGGCGGCGATCTGCGCGTAGGTGCGGGTTTCGCCGGGGGGGATTCGGGTCAGCTCGCGCCACACCGCCTCCTGGAAGGCGGTGCCCTGGACGTCGAGCGGGAGGTCGTGCGGCTTTTCCGGGGCGTTGACCGCGGCCACCGTCCGCCGGACGAGATCGGCCATTTCGGCGCCGCCATGGCCGATCGCGGCATTGGGGAAGCGCCGCCTGAGCTCGGCCTCGCTTTCGTCGAAGGAGAGCCGGCAAATGCCCCTGCGCGTCGCCGCGACCAGCATCGTGCCAAGATCGGTCTCGGCGGTCGCCCAGCTTATCGTCTCGCCGCGGCCGCCGTCGCGCCAGGCCGACGGCGTCATCCCGAGCCGGCTCCCGGCATCGGCATAGAAGCGGCCCGGCCCCGAATAGCCGGCGTCGTAGATCGCGTCGGTGATCCGCGCATTGCCGGCGAGCGCGGTCTCCGCCCGCTTCGCCCTCAGGCTCCTGTAATAAGCCGCGGGCGTCACGCCGGTGGCGCGCTTGAACAGGCGGTGGAAATGGTGGGGCGAATAGCCGACCGCGGCGGCCAGCGCGTCGAGCGAGGGCGCCTCCTCCGCCGCCTCCAGCACGGCGAACACTTTGCCGAGCGCGACCTCCTCGCGATTGACCTCGTCGGGGAGGCACCTGAGGCAGGCGCGATAGCCGGCCGCGTGGGCGGCGACGCCATCCGCGAAGAATTCGACATTCTCCCGCTTGGGCCGCCGCGCGGGGCAGCTCGGCCGGCAATAGATGCCGGTGGTCTTCACCCCGCCGATGATCCGCCCGTCCCAGCCGCGGTCGCGCCTTTCGAAGGCGGCCCAGGCCTCGTCGTCGGCGATGGTGTGCGCGTCGTTCACGGCGGCCGGTCTATCGCGGCGCGTGTCGGTTGCAAGGCTGGCCATGGTCAATTCCTCTCGATTCGCGCCAGGAAACAGCCATAAGCTGCATTGTGCGCATGGATGGTGGCGATCTCCGGCCGCTCTAACAGCTCGCGGATTCGCGCATCGGCCTCGCCCGGCAGAGCCAGCAGGGCGCCGCGCAACATGCCCTCCGCGTCGAAGCCGCGCAGGCCCAATGTCCTCTTGTCGAGCATCTCCGGCGGCGCGTCGGTGAAGGCCGTGGACTGCGCGCCCTTGCGGACATAGATGCCGTAGCTGGTGCGAAACGGCCCCGCGACATCGTGCGAGACATGGTTGAGC
>JBKJZJ010000192.1:0-5463 GCA_046715355.1 Allosphingosinicella sp.
CGCCGGCCGCTCCTCCCGCCGCGCCGTCGGCGCCCGGCGTCCCGGCGCCCCCGGCGCCGCCCGCGACCCCGGCGCCGTTCGTCGCACTCCCCGACGTCTCGGCCGAGGTCAACGAGGCTTTGGCCGAGGTGCTGCCGCAAATTCCCGAGATCGTCTCGGCGGCGCTGGCCGCGGTCGACCCGGAAGAGATCGGGCGCAGCGTCGAGGAAGCCTTGCGCGAGGCCGGCCCCGAAATCGAGCGGATGAGCGGCGAGGATCGCGCGCGCGTCCGCATCGAGATCCGCCGCGCGATCGATCGGGCCCGCGTCCAGGTCCGGGCATCGCAGCGCGATATCCAAGCGGCGCAGGCCGAGATCCGCGCGCAGGCGCCGCGGATCGCGCTCGCCGTCCGCGAGGCGCATCGGGCCGGCCAGGCCGTGCGCCCCGCCATCGCTGCGTCGATGCGCGCCGGCGCCGACGGCATGGCGCAGGGCGCCGACGGCATGGAGCGCGGCGCGCGGCACATGGAGCAGCGGGCGACGCAGCTGCTCGACCGCGCCTATCGCGACGCCGAGATCGGCCGCCAGCGCGCCCGCGGCCGCACCGTCACGCACGAGGAGCTGCTCGAGGCGGCGCAAGGCCTGCGCGAAGGCGCTGAGGGCATGCGCGAGGGCGCGCGCGAGATGCGCCAGGCGGCCGAGAGGATGCGCGCCGGCCGGCACGACTGAGCGCGGGAGAGGCTTGGGAATGGCGGGCGGCGCCCCCAGGCCGTCCGTCATTTTTTGTTCGGTCCCACGCCCAAGTTCGTCACTCCAGCGAAAGCTGGAGTCTCCCTTCCCTTTCTCCCGCGCTTGCCCCAAGAAAAGTGAGATTCCAGCTTCCGCTGGAATGACGGGAGGGGCTGATGCTGCACGTTGTTCTTGGGCTCATGCTGGCGCTAGTCGCCGCCGCCACCCCCGCCGCCGCGCAGGAAGCGCCCTATCAGCGCCAGGCGCGGCAAATATTGGAGCGGCTGGTCTCTTTCCGCAGCGCCGCAGGCCACGGCCAGGTTCCGCCGATGGTCGCCTATATCCAGCAGACCCTGCGCGCGGGCGGCGTGCCGGAGGCCGACATGGTGGTGATCCCCCACGAGGAGACGGCCGCCTTGCTGGTCGTGGTCCCCGGGGACGACCAGAGAGCCCGCCCCAATCCGCGCCCGATCCTGTTCTCCGCCCATATGGACGTGGTCGACGCGCGGCCCGAGGATTGGCAGCGCAGCCCGTTCACCCTGGTCGAGGCGAACGGCACTCTGTTCGGCCGCGGCGTGCTCGACAACAAGACCGGCGTCACCGCGATGATCTCGACGATTCTCAGGATGCGCGCCGCCAATCACCGGCCGGCGACGACCTTGGTGTTCGCCTTCATCGGCGACGAGGAGACGACCTTCGGGACCACTCGGCTGGTCGCCGCCCATGATTGGGTGCGCAATGCCCGCTATGCGATCAACACCGACGCCGGCGGCGGCATGATCGGGCCGGACGGACGGCCGCTCGTCTATCTCGTCCAGGGCGCCGAGAAGACCTTCGCCAGCTATCGGCTGACGGTCACCAATCCTGGCGGCCATTCGAGCCGGCCGCGCGACGACAATGCGATTTACGACCTCGCGCGGGCCCTGCTCCGGGTCGAGCAATATCGCTTCCCGCCGACCGCAAATGCGCTGACCCGCCAATATCTCGCCACGCTCGGGCGGATCGTGCCGGGCGCGGCCGGGCAGATGCTGACCCGCTTCGCCGCCAATCCCGAAGACGCCGAGGCGGCCGAGGCGCTGCGCCGCAGCCCCGAATTTGTCGGCACCACGAGGACGACCTGCGTCGCCACCCTGCTCGAGGCGGGCCATGCCCAGAACGCGCTGCCGCAGCGCGCCTCGGCGGTGGTCAATTGCCGGATCTTCCCCGGCGTCCAGCCCGAGGCGGTGCGCCTGGCGCTGGTCGCGGCGATCGGCAACGAGGCGGTGCGCGTCGAGACGATGGGCGAGCCGCAGCTGAGCCCGGTCTCCGAGCCGCGCGCCGAGGTGATGGCCGCGATCACCGCCTCGATCCACCGCCGCACTCCGGGCGTCCCGCTTTCGCCCTACCTCGAATCGGGCGGAACCGACGGCCTCATCTACCGCACCGCGGGCATCCCCACCTGGGCGAGCTCGGGCATCTTCATCCGCCCCGACGAGATGTTCGCCCACGGCCTCAACGAGCGCATCCCGACGGCGAGCTTCTATGCCGGGATCGACCATATATACGAGCTCGCGATGGCGCTCGGCGGCCGCCAATAGGTTGCCTGTTGCCACGGACCCTAAAGCATGCGTAGCCGTTGAGGGGACGGGGGCGTCGATCCGGCGAAGGAACGATGCGTGAGTGACAAGCGTGCCTATATCAACGCCCTGGCCGGCGCCGTTCCCGAGCATGACGTCCACAGATTGTTCATCGACTGGGCGGAGGGCCGGATCGAGGACCCGCGCCTGCGCAGATTGTTCATGCGGATGGCGGAGCGCAGCGGCATCGAGCATCGCTGGTCGGTGCTGGAGCCGGCGCCGGGCGGGCTGCCGCACGACCAGCCCGGCGGCTTCTATCATGGGCCCGCCCCGGGCACCGCGACGCGCATGCAATGCTATGCCGACGAGGCGCCGAAGCTGGCGCTGGCGGCGATCGAGCGGCTGCGCGGGCAGGTCACGCTCGACGGCATCACCCATCTGGTGGTGGCGAGCTGCACCGGCTTCGTCGCGCCGGGCGTCGACCAGATCATCGCCCGCGCGCTCGGCCTGGAAGGCGTCGAGCGGACATTGGTAGGCTTCATGGGCTGCTATGCGGCGGTGTCGGCGCTCAGGACCGCCTACCATATCGTCCGCTCCGAGCCCGAGGCGCGGGTACTGACGGTGACCGTCGAGCTCTGCTCGCTGCATCTGCAGCAGACGCAAAAGCTCGAATCCCTGCTCGCCATGCTGCAGTTCAGCGACGGCGCGGCGGCGGCGCTCGTCACCGCCGAGCCGGCGGGGCTCGAGATGAGCCACCTCTTCTCCGCCCCGCTCGAGGATTCGGCCGAACTGATCCAGTGGAAGGTGGGCGACACCGGCTTCGAGATGACGCTGTCGGGCGAGGTGCCCGGGCGGATCCAGCATGCTCTGGAGGACGAGGGCACCCGCAGAATCCTCTACAATGGCTGGGGGCCGGACCAGGTGACCAGCTGGGCGGTCCATGCCGGCGGCCGCTCGATCCTCGACGCGGTCGAGAAGGGTCTGGAATTGCCGCAGGGGTCGTTGTGGGCCTCCCGCGATGTGCTCGCCCGCTACGGCAACATGTCGTCGGCGACTTTGATGTTCGTGCTCGCCGAGCTGGCGGCGCGGCCCGACACCGGCAAGGGCGTCGCCATCGCCTTCGGGCCCGGCCTCGCCGCCGAGGGCTTTCACTTCGAGAAGACGGGATGAGCGCGCTCTCCGTCCGTTCGCGCCAGGCGGAGCAGATGGACGATCCCGCGCTCGATGCGGAGACCTATGCGGCGGTGCTGCACGACCTCAGCCGGGTCAACGCCTGGACCGGTTCGGCGCGCCCGACCCTCAGTTTCCTCGCCCGCGGGATCGGCGAGGTGCCGGCCTTCCGGCTGCTCGACGTCGGCTTCGGCCACGGCGATATGCTGCGGCGGATCGCGCGCTGGGCGAAGAAGCGCGACATCGCCGTCGACCTGATCGGCGTCGATCTCAACCCGAAGAGCGCCGCCATCGCCCGCGCCGCGACGCCGATCCACTGGCCGATCGAATATCGCACCGGCGACTATGAGGAGGTCGCCGGGCCGATCGACTTCGTCGTTTCGAGCGCGGTCACTCACCATATGAGCGACGCGGAGATTCACGCCTTCCTCGCCTTCATGGAAAGGCGGGCGGCGCGCGGCTGGATGGTCAACGACATTCACCGCCACGCCTTCGCTTATCACGGCTTTCCCCTGCTCTGCCGGGTGATGCGCTGGCACAGGATGGTGCGCGAGGACGGCCAGCTGTCGATCGCGCGCGGCTTCCGGCCCGCCGACTGGCGCGCTCTGATCGACGAGGCGGGCCTGCCCGATCCCGCGGCGCCCAGGATCGTGCGGCGCTTTCCCTTCCGGCTGTGCGTCGAACGGCTGTTCTGATCGTCGGCGGCGGACCGGCCGGCGCCTCGGCGGCGGTCGCGCTGGCGCGGGGCGGGGCGATGCCGGTGCTGATCGAGCGATTCCCGAGCGAGCGCGACGTCGTCTGCGGCGGCTTCCTCGGCTGGGACGCGATCGCGGCGCTGAAGCGGCTCGGGCTCGATCCCGCCGCATTGGGCGCGCGGCCGATCCACCGGCTGCGGCTGGTCGCCGGGAAGCGGATCGTCGAGACGGCGCTGCCACGCGCGGCGGCCGGCCTGTCGCGGCGCCGGCTCGACGCGGCGCTGCTGCATCTCGCGCAGGAAGCGGGCGCGGCGGTGCTGCGCGGACGGACGGCGCGTGCGATCGAGGGCGGCTCGGTCCGGCTCGACGACGGCGCCGAAATGGCGGCCGAGTCCCTGTTCCTGGCGACCGGCAAGCACGAGCTGCGCGGCATGGCGCGGGAGATTGGCGACCGCCCCGTCTCGGTCGGCCTGCGCGCCGCCGTGGCGCCGCCGCCGGACCTCGCCGGGACCATCGAGCTCCACCTCTATGACGGCGGCTATGCCGGGCTGCTTCTCCAGGAGGACGGAGCCGCCAATCTGTGCCTCTCGGTCGCGCGGGCGCGGATGGCGGGCGGGCGCGAGGCGTTCCTGGCGGAATTGATGAAGGAGGCGCCGCTGCTGGTCGAGCGGATCGGCGGGGCGCTCCCCGCCGAGTGGGAGGCGATCGCCGGCGTGCCTTATGGCTGGCGCGCGCGCTCCACCGCGCCCGGCCTGTTCCGGATCGGCGACCAGGCGGCGGTGATCGCCAGCCTCGCCGGAGACGGCATCGCGGTCGCCTTGGCGAGCGGAGCGGCGGCGGCCCATGCCTGTCTGCACGGCGGCGGCGCCGTGGCCTATCAGCGCGCGTTCGCGAAGCGCGCGAAGCGGCCGGTGGCGATCGCCGAGACCCTGCGCCACATGGCGGAGGCGCCCTTGCGGCGGCGGCTGATGATGCGGCTGGCCGGCCTGCCGGGCCTCGCCAAGGCGGCGGCGCGGATGACCCGGATCTAGCGGACGCCGCCCGGAGCGTCGGCGCGCCACTGGCCGGACTGGCGATATTCCTCGCGGATCGTGGACTGGGGCAGGTTGGTCGGCTCCCAGCGCGTGTTCTGCGGGATATCGGACGGGATCGGCGCGGCCGGGGCGGCGGCGGGCGCGGCCCAAGGTTGCGCGCTCGCCACGGCCGGGATCGCCGCCAGGTTCGAACGCGCCATGTAGGAGGAGCCGCGCACCGTGGGCTCGGCGCCCGCATAAAAGTCGCTGAAAGCGCCGGGCGCGCCGGCGAGGCCGGGCAGGCGGTAGAACAGGTGGGCGC
>JBKJZJ010000193.1:0-3595 GCA_046715355.1 Allosphingosinicella sp.
CGGGCAACATGATGGGCGACGTCGAGGAGGTCGCGCTCGATCAAAGCGCGTTGCCGCGCCCGACCAACTATTTTTCGATTCCCCAGGGCAGCGCGCGCCCGACCGATTTCGTCGGCCCGCTCGGGCCCGGCAATTTCGGTCTTGGCGAGGGCGCGTTCGGCGCCGCCAACGGCCCGCTCTACGCCGCTTTGATGCGGCGGCTCGACGCGCCCTTGCCGTCGCGCTGGGCCTCGATCCTGCTCCGCCGCGCCTTGCTGTCGCGCGTGCCCGTCCCCGCCGGCCTGCAACCGGTCGACTGGGTCGCCGAGCGCGCCTCCCTGCTCCTCAACATGGGCGAGGCGGATGGGGCGCGGATGCTGGTCCAGGCCGTCGACGTCGAGCTCTACACGCCGCGGATGATCGAGGCGGCTTCCGAAACCGCGCTCGCCACCGCCGATCCGGCCGCGCTCTGCCCGCTGGTCGCGCCGGCGCGCAGCCTTTCCGACGCTCAGGTCTGGACGCTCGCCGACGGCATGTGCGCCGCACTCGAGGGCGAATCGGCGCGGGCCGGGGCGATCGTTGATCAGGTGCGCGACCGCAACGGCACCAGCATCGACCTCCAGCTCGCGGAGAAAGTGATCGGCGCCGGCGCCGAGACCCGCCGCGCGATCCAGGTCGACTGGGACGGCGTCGGCCGGATCACGCCCTGGCGCTTCGGCCTCGCCAGCGCCACCGGAGTCGCCATCCCGGCCCCGCTGATCGAGGGCGCCGGCCCCAGGTTCCAGGCCTGGCTCGCGCGCGCGCCGATGGTGCCGCTCGAGCAACGCCTCGCCGCCGCCTCGACCGCGGCGTCGCTCGGCGTGCTCTCGTCCAACGCCCTGGTCGAAATCTACAGCATGGCGCTCGACCAGACCGACCCCGCGGAGGCCGCCGATACGGTCGGCGCGCGCCTGCGCACCGCCTGGATCGAGCAGGACCCCGGCCGGCGGATGACCGCGCTGAGGAGCCTGTGGACCGAGAGCGAGTCGGTGGTCGAGCGCCGCGCGCGGCTGATCCTCACCGCCGGCGCCGCCGCGCGCATCCCGGTCTCCGACACGCTCACCGAGGATGCGGCCAACCTCATCGCCTCGATGCTGAGCGCGGGGCTCGATGCCCAGGCCGCGCGCTGGGCGCCCGTGATCGAGCAGAGCGGCGAATCCGGCCGCGCCTGGGCGATGCTCGCTCTCGGCGCGCCGCGCCCGGCGGTTTCGCTCGACGCCGGACGGATCCAGGCGTTCGTCGACGCGGACGACAGCCCGGGGCGGCGGCGCGGGCCGATGCTCGTCGCGGCGCTCGCCGGCCTCGGCCGCATCACCGCGGACCAGGCCGCGTCCGCCGGCTTCCGGGCGGACGGGGAGGACGACTGGACCCGGGCGATCGACCAGGCCGCGCGCGAACGGGCGCCGGGCACCGTCGCCCTGCTCGCCGGCATCGGCATGCAGACCGCCGACTGGTCGGGCGTGCCGCCGCTCTATCTCTACCATATCGTCCGGGCGCTGCGCGCGGTCGGCCTCGAGTTCGAGGCGCGGATGATCGCCGCCGAGGCGGTGGCGCGGCTGTGAGATCCGCCGGCGAGGATCGCCAGCGCATCGCCGCCTTCCTCGAAATGATGGCCGCGGAAGCCGGCGCCGCCCGCAACACCCTGCTCGCCTACGAGCGCGATTTGCGCGGCGCCTCGGAGCTGCTCGGTGGCCGCCTGGCCGAGGCCGGGGCCGAGGCGTTGCGCGGTCTCGCCAAAGCCTGGATGCCCTTGAAGCGCGCCACCGTCGCCCGAAAATCCGCGGCGCTGCGCCGCTTTTACGGCTTCCTCCAGGACGAGGGCATGCGCGCCGACGATCCGTCGCCGGCGCTGCCGCGGCCGGCGAGCGAGCGGCCGCTCCCCCGGATTCTCGATCACAAGGCCGTCAATGCCCTGTTCGCCGAGATCGAGCGGCGGCTCGCCGAAGGCGGCGTGCCGGCGCTGCGCATCGCCGCGCTCATCGAACTGCTCTACGGCTCCGGCCTGCGCGCCACCGAATTGGTGTCGCTGCCGAGGAACGCCGTCTCGCCGGACAAGCCCTTCCTGATCCTCAAGGGCAAGGGCGGGCGCGAGCGGCTGGTGCCGATCTCGGACCGGGCCCGCGCGGCGGTCGCGGCCCATGCGGCGCACGTGCCGCGCGACGCCCAATATCTGTTCCAGTCGGGCAAGACCCATCTCAGCCGGGTGCGGCTCCACCAGCTGGTCCGCGAGCTCGCCGCCGCCGCCGGCCTCCCTCCGGAGCGGATCAGCCCGCACGTGCTGCGCCACGCCTTCGCCACCCATTTGCTCGAAGGCGGCGCCGATCTGCGCGCCGTGCAGATGCTTCTGGGTCACGCCGACATCGCGACGACGCAAATCTACACCCATGTCGATTCGCGCCGGCTGATCGACCTGGTCAACAGCCGCCACCCGCTGGCGGACGTCCGCCGCGTCGACGCGGGCCGCGTTGACGTGAAGCCTCGGCGCGCCTAACCCCCGGCGCCGCATGGCCACTTTCCTCGATTTCGAAAAGCCGATCGCCGAGCTCGAAGCCCGGATCGCCGAGCTGCGCGATACCGCCTCGGCGAGCGAGCCCAATATCGAGGCGGAGATCAGCCGCCTCGAGGAGCGGGCCGGGCGGCTGCTGCGCGACACTTATGCCAAGCTGACGCCCTGGCAGAAGACCCAGGTCGCCCGCCATCCCGAGCGCCCCCATTTCAATGACTATGTCGCCGGCCTGATCGAGGATTTCGTGCCGCTCGCTGGCGACCGCAACTTCGCCGACGATACCGCCATAATCGGCGGCCTGGGACGGCTGGACGGTCGGCGGATCGTCCTGATCGGCCACGAGAAAGGCGACGATACGGCGAGCCGGCTGGAGCATAATTTCGGCATGGCCAAGCCCGAAGGCTATCGCAAGGCGATCCGGCTGATGCAGCTCGCCGACCGCTTCGGGCTGCCGGTGGTGACTCTGGTCGACACGCCCGGCGCCTTCCCCGGCGTCCAGGCCGAGGAGCGCGGCCAGGCCGAGGCGATCGCCCGGTCGACCGAGCAGTGCCTGGCCCTGGGCGTGCCGCTGGTCGCAGCGATCGTTGGGGAAGGGGGGTCGGGCGGCGCCATCGCCATCGCCGCGGCCAACAAGGTGCTGATGCTCGAGCACAGCGTCTATGCGGTGATTTCGCCCGAAGGCTGCGCCTCGATCCTGTGGCGCACCGCCGACAAGGCGGAAGACGCCGCCGAGGCGATGCGGGTGACCGCCGCGGACCTCAAGCAATTGGGCGTGATCGAGCGGATCGTCCCCGAGCCCACCGGCGGCGCCCACCGCCATCCCGAAGCGATGGTCGCCGCATTGGGCGCGGCGATTGGCGAGGAGCTGGACGCGCTGGCGCCGCTCTCCCGCGACGCGGTTCGCGCCGAACGCCGTCAGAAATTTCTCGACGTCGCCTAGGGACAGTCACTTTTCCGCCCGACGGCGACCAGCCTACTCAGCCGTGCGGAAAAGTGACTGTCCCAATACGAAAGGGGCGGCGGAATTGCTTCCGCCGCCCCTCGCGTCTTATCCGGTTGAGCGGGATTAGC
>JBKJZJ010000194.1:0-15701 GCA_046715355.1 Allosphingosinicella sp.
TCGAGCTCGGCATTGTTGTCGGCGAGCGACCTGAGCGACAGCGAGAGGTTGCCGATGTCCTGCGCGACCGCGATCTTCTCGGCGATCGTGGGCGTTGCCTCGAAGGTGACCGTGGCCGAGGGCACGGCGACCTGGTTGCCCGCTTCGTCGCGGGCGTTGAGGCGCTGGTCGACCGCTAGCACGCGGATGTTGCGGATGATCGTCTCCGAGACGCGCAAGGGCGGTCCGTCGCCGCCGCCGGCCACTTCCTGGGTCAGGACCAGATCGACCCGGTCGCCCGGGAAGACGAAGCCGGCGACGCCCGACGTGGCGGAAACGGGGACGGTGACGGCGCGCATGCCCGGGCCGAGCGCCGCGGCGAGGAAGCCGCGCTCGCCGGGACGGACGATCGCGCCGGCGCTGAGCGGCTGGCCCGCGCTGATCTCGTTGCGCACGACGGTGCCGACCAGGCTCTGCGGATCGGCGTTCGCCTCGCCGCGCGTGAAATAGGCGTCCTGCACCAGGCCCTGCGGCCAGGGCTGATATTGGAAGGAATCCGCGTCGATGATCGTGCCGACGGGGAGGGTGCGCTTGGCGACCAGGATTTCGGGTCCCTGGGGCGGCGGCTGCGCGGGTCCGGCCTGTGCCACCGGCGCCGAGGCGCCGGAGAACATGTTCTTGGCCATGATGGCGGTTACGCCGGCGATGAGCAGCGCTCCAACGAGCAGCACGATTTTCTTGACGTCCATGGCGACAGTCGCCCCCCTTTCGGGACTGAGAAAATTTCAGCCCTTACTCTTCATCCAAACTGGTTAAGAAAACGTTCGCTAATCAGCCACAAACCGCCGAACGCGATCGCGACTCCGTAGGGAATTTCGAGTTGCCCGCCACTTTTGGCGAGCTTGTGCCGGATCAGCAGGGCCAGCGTCAGCAGCCCGCCCGCGACCGACATGATGAACAAGAGGACGAGCACCGCCTGCCACGGCAGCCACAAGGCGATCGCCGCGACGAGCTTGACGTCGCCGCCGCCCATCGCGCCGAGCGCGAAGGCGCCGGCGAAGAATGCGAACACCGCCGAAGCGACAGCGATCTGGAGCGCGATGTCCGGCCAGAGCGAAAGCCCGATCGACCACCAGAAGGGGATCGCCAGCAAGGCGATGGCGAGATTGAGCCCATTGGGGATGGTGCGCGTCCTGAGGTCCGACCAGCAGGCGACGAGCAGCATCGCGGCCAAGGCGCCGAGCAAAATCCAGGAAAGCCACATGTCCATGGCGCAAGGCTCTAGACGGCGTTGCTTTCCAAACCGTAACCGTGTGTCATGGTAAATGAACAGACAGGGCGGCGCGCGCATCCCAAGGGCGCCGTTTTCCGCGCCTGGACCGCGCCCGGCGGGATGAAGCTGCGGCGGATGGACTGGCCGGCCGCGGGCAAGCGCGAATCCCGCGGAAGCCTGCTCTTCGCCAACGGCCGCGGCGACTTCATCGAGAAATATCTGGAGGCGTTCGCGCATTGGCACGCGGCCGGCTGGCGCGTCACCAGCTTCGACTGGCGCGGCCAGGGCGGATCGCAGGGCGAGGGCGCGGCCGCCGCCGCCTCGAGCTTCGACCCGATGGTCGATGATCTCGCGGCGCTGATCGAGGACTGGCGCGGCGCCGGGGCCGGCCCTTATGTCGCAATCGCCCATTCCATGGGCGGGCACCTTTTGCTCAGGACCCTGGTCGAGCGGCGAGCGGCGCTCGACGCCGCCGTGCTGGTCGCGCCGATGATCGAGGTCAACAGCGCGCCAATTCCGGGCCGGATCGCTCCGGACATCGCCGACCTGGTCCACCGGCTGGGCCTTGGCGGTCTGCCGATCTGGACGAGCCCGCCCGCCTTCAGCGCCGTCGGCGGGCGCCGCAACCGCAACCTGACCGCCTCGCGCGAACGCTATGAGGACGAGCTCTGGTGGTGGGCGCGGGAGCCCAATTTCGATCTCGGCCTGCCCAATTGGAGCTGGATCCGCGCCGCCTTCCGCTCGGGCGCCGTCGCCTTCACCCCGGAGCGGCTGGCGCGGATCGACCTGCCCATCCTCATCATCGGCGCCGAGCAGGACAGGCTGGTCAGCGCCGCCGCGATCCGCCGGGTCGCCGCCGCGCTTCCTCGCGCCGAGCTCGAGATGATGGACGATGCCGCGCATGAGCTATTGCGCGACGCCGATCCGGTCCGCCTGCGCGCGCTGGCGCGGATCGACGCCTTCCTCGCCGGCCATGCGGCCTCGGCTTGAAGTACGAAATCGTCATTATCGGCGCGGGCATTGCCGGGGCGAGCCTCGCCGCGGCGATCGGCGATGCCGCCTCGGTGCTGATCCTCGAGGCGGAGGAGCGGCCCGGCTATCACGCCACCGGCCGGTCCGCGGCTTTCTGGTCGGAAACCTATGGCGGGCCCCTGATCCAGCCCCTGACCAGCGCCTCGGGCCCCGCGCTCGCCCCGTTCCTCGGCCCGCGCGGCGCGATCCATATCGCCGACCGAGGCGGCGGCGCCGCGCTCGCCGCGCTGGCGGCGCAGTTCGACGGGGCCGGGGTCGCGCTCGCAAGGCTGGACCGGGAGGCGCTCGAGGCGCGGCTGCCCGGGCTGCGGCCCGGCTGGGAAGAGGGTCTGTTCGAGCCGGGCTGCGCCGACATCGACGTCGCCGCGCTCCACGCCGCCTGTCTGAAGGGCAAGGAGCTGGTGACCGGGGCCAGACTGTTGCGGGCGCAGCGTGAGGGCCGCTGGCGGATCGAGACCGATGCCGGGACCTGGGAGGCCGATATCCTCGTCAACGCCGCCGGCGCCTGGGCCGACCAGGTGGCGAGGATGGCGGGCGAGCGGCCGATCGGCATCGCGCCGCATCGCCGCACTATCGCCCAGCTTCGCGTCAGCCCGCCTGTACCGGCCGATCTGCCGCTGGTCGTCGATGCCTCGGGCCGTTTCTACTTCAAGCCGGAGGCGGGCGGGCGGCTGTGGCTCAGCCCGCACGACGAGACGCCGTCCGGGCCCTGCGACTGCGCGGCCGAGGAGATCGACGTCGCCGTCGCGATCGACCGGCTGCAGCGGGTGGTCGACTGGCGGATCGAGGCGGTCGAGCATCGCTGGGCGGGGCTCAGGAGCTTCGCGCCGGACCGGCTGCCGGTCTACGGGTTCAGCGGCTCGGGGCGCGGCTTCTTCTGGTGCGCGGGGCAGGGAGGCTTCGGCATCCAGACCGCGCCCGCCGCCGCCGCCCTCGCCGCCCGCCTGCTGCTCGGGCGGCCGCCGGGGGAGATCGACCCCGAACCCTATCTGGCGGCGCGGTTCGAGGCCTGAGCGGCGGCCTCGCAAGCCAAAGCGTCGGCGCGGTCGTTTTCGGGGTGGCCGCTATGGCCCTTCACCCAATGCCATTCGACGCGGTGCGCCGCCGCCGCCTCGACCAGCTCCTGCCAGAGCTCGGCATTCTTGACCGGCTTCCGGTCCGCCGTCCGCCAGCCATTCTTGCGCCAGCCGTGGATCCATTTGGTGATGCCGTCGCGGACGTAGATGGAATCGGTGTAGAGCCGGACGCGGCAGGGCCGCTTCAGCGCTTCCAGCCCGCGGATCGCGGCGAGCAACTCCATGCGGTTGTTGGTGGTCAAGGGCTCGCCGCCGGACAATTCCCGCTCGCGCGTGCCCGCGCGAATGATGACGCCCCAGCCGCCGGGCCCGGGATTGCCCTTGCACGCGCCGTCGGTGAAGATATCGACCTTAGTAAGCTCGGTCACGCCGCTTCCAGCCCCGCGGGAAGCTTGAAGACCATCCGCTCCTCGACCCCCTCGACCGGCTCCTCGCTCACCTCGAAGCGATCCCTCAACGCGTCGACCACCTCGCGCACGAGCAATTCGGGAGCCGAGGCGCCGGCGGTGATGCCGAGCGTGCGGACGCCGTCGAGCCAGGCGAAATCGAGGTCCGCCCCGCGTCCGACCAGCCGCGCCTTGGTGCCCTCGCGCTCGGCGACCTCGACCAGGCGCAGCGAATTGGAGCTGTTCGGCGAGCCGATCACCAGCAAGCCGTCGCAGCGCGCCGCGATCGCCTTGACCGCCGCCTGGCGGTTCGAGGTCGCATAGCAGATGTCCTCGCTGCGCGGTCCCTGGATGGCGGGGAAGCGGCGGCGCAGGATGGCGACGATCTCGGCGGTGTCGTCGACCGAGAGCGTGGGCTGGGTGAGGAAGGCGAGCGCGTCCGGGTCGGCGGGCAGGATCGTCTCGGCGTCGCGCGCGGTCTCGACCAGGCTCATCATGCCTTCGGGCACCTGGCCGAACGTGCCGATCACCTCGGGATGGCCGGCATGGCCGACGAAGAGGATGTGGCGGCCGCGCTCGATCAGCCGCTCGGCCTGGCGGTGGACCTTGGAGACGACCGGGCAGGTCGCGTCGAGATAGTTGAGGCCGCGCGCCTGCGCCTCTTCCGGCACCGCCTTGGGAACGCCGTGGGCGGAGAAGACCACCGGCGCGCCGTCGGGCACCGCGTCCAGCTCGGGCACGAAGACCGCGCCCTTGGCTTTCAGCGAATCGACCACGAACTTGTTGTGGACGATCTCGTGGCGGACAAAGACCGGCGCGCCGTAGCGCTCGAGCGCGAGCTCGACGATGCGGATCGCGCGATCGACGCCGGCGCAAAAGCCGCGCGGCGCCGCGATCAGCAGGGTGAGGGGGGGCTTGGCGGTCATGCTGGGTTCACTCGGGCCGGGCTCTACACCATTGCTTGCCTGCACCAAACCCTTACGGCATTAGGGCACGTCACCAGATCATCGAGGATTTCGCCTTGCGCCTGTACACGTCCAAAGCGGCCGCCGCCGCCATCTTAAGCCTCGTTCTCCTGGGCTGCGCCCGCGAGGGCGACATCCAGCAATCCGGAATCCTGACCAGCTACACCGCCTGTCCGCCGGTCGCGGTGATCGCGCCCGCGGGCGACGTCACCACGTTCGACCCCGCCGAGAGCCGCGACGCGCGCGCGATCGACGTCGTCGCCCATATCACCAACGTGCGCTCGACCTGCACCGAGGCGGGCGAGCATATCGTCACCCAGGCGACCTTCGAGGTGCAGGCGCGCCGCCGCGACAATCGCGGCGCGCGCGACGTCACCTTGCCCTATTTCGCCACGGTCGTGCAGGGGAACAGCAGCGTCGTCGCCAAGCGCGTCCGCCAGGTCAATTTGCACTTCGCCGAGGGCCAGTATCGTGCCGTTACCACCGGCGCCGCCTCCTCGCGGCTGCTGCGCTCGGCGGCCACTTTGCCCGAGGATGTCCGCCGCCAGATCACCCGCGAGCGCCGCGCCGGCGATCCCAATGCGGCGGTCGACCCGATGGCCGATCCCGCCGTCCGCGCCGCGGTCGAGCGGGCGCATTTCGAGCTCCTGCTCGGCTTCGAGCTGACTCCCGAGCAATTGCGCTACAACGCGACGCGCTGACCACCGTCATCCTGACGAAGGTCAGGACCCATGAACACGGAAGCGCCATGCTCGCGCAATCCGTGTTCATGGATCCCGGATCAAGTCCGGGATGACGCCGTGGGCGTTGACTCGACCGGCGCGACCATCCACAGCAGCCTGGTCTTGGCGGCTTGCCGCTGTGGACGCGCGGGAGAGTGCGGAGGGTTTGCGCCCGATGCCGCCGAAGGAGCAACCGCCCCGGAATCTCTCAGGCCAAAGGACCGCGCGGACAGGACACTCTGGAAAGCGCCCGCTTTCGCCCTGGCGAAGGTGGGCCACCGAAGGGGTAACCCGCCGTCGCCAAGGCTATGGCGGGGAAAGCTCTCAGGTCCCAGCGACAGAGGGGGTATTGGAACCGTCCGGCCGCGCGAGCGTCCGGCCCGATACGTCCGGAGCTGGCCATGAGCGACGCCGAAACGCCCCTTCCCCTCGATGGCTGGCACCGCGCCCGCGGCGCCCGCATGGTCGCCTTCGCCGGCTATGCCATGCCGATCCAATATGAAGGCATCATCGCCGAGCATCTGTGGACCCGCGCCTCGGCCGGCCTGTTCGACGTCAGCCATATGGGCCAGCTCATCGTCGCCGGCGCCGACGCGCAGAAGGGCCTTGAAAGCCTGCTCCCCGCCGACCTCACCCTGCTCAAGGACGGGCGCCTGCGCTATTCGCTGCTGCTCAATGCCGAGGGCGGGATCATCGACGATCTCATGGTCACCCGCCGCGGCGAGCATTTCTACGTGGTCGTCAACGGCGCCACCAAGGAGGGCGACATCGCCCATCTCGAGGCGCGGCTGCCGCGCACCGGCGTCGTCGACCATATGAAGGAGGCGGCGCTGCTCGCGCTGCAGGGCCCCAAGGCGGTGGACGCGCTCGCGCGGCTGGTACCGGGCGTCGAGGCCTTGGGCTTCATGACGGGCGCGGCGTTCGAGATAGAAGGCGCCCGCGCCTGGATCAGCCGCTCGGGCTATACCGGCGAGGACGGCTTCGAAATCTCGATCCTCGCCCGCGATTCCGGCAAGGTCGCCGATCTCATTGCCGAACAGCCCGAGGTGAAGCCGATCGGGCTCGGCGCGCGCGATTCGCTGCGGCTCGAAGCGGGCCTGCCGCTCTATGGCCACGATCTGGGCCACCACACCACGCCGGTCGAGGCCGGCCTCGTCTTCGCTCTATCCAAGCGGCGGCGCGCCGAGGGCGGCTTTCCCGGCTGGCACCGCATCTCCCAGGAGCTGGCCGACGGTCCGATCAGAAAGCGGGTCGGCCTCGCGATCGAGGGCCGCCAGCCGGTGCGCGAGGGCGCGATCGTGGTCGACGCGGAGGGCAACGAGGTCGGCAAGGTGACCTCGGGCGGCTTCTCGCCGAGCCTGCAGGCGCCGATCGCCATGGCTTATGTGCCGCTCGCGTCGGCCGAGCCGGGCACTAAAATCTCGCTGGCGTCGCGCGGCAAGATCTACACCGGGATCGTCACGCCGATGCCGTTCGTTCCGCATCGCTACCAGCGCAAGGGAGGGCCCCAATGAGCGTCTATTATACCAGGGAGCATGAGTGGGTCCGGGTCGAGGGCGATGCCGCCACCGTCGGCATCACCGATTTCGCGCAGGGGCAATTGGGCGACGTCGTCTTCGTCGAGGTGCCCGAAGCGGGCCGCCAGGTTACCCGCGGCGGCGAGGCGGCGGTGGTCGAATCGGTCAAGGCCGCTTCCGATGTCTACGCGCCAGTCTCCGGCACGGTCACGCAGGGCAATCAGGCGGTGGTCGACGAGCCCAGCCTGGTCAACACCGACCCGGAAGGCGAGGGCTGGTTCTTCAAGCTGACCCTCAGCGACAATAACGAGCTCGCCGAACTGATGAGCGCGGAGCAATATCAGAGCTATTGCGAGGATCTGTGACGCCGGTTCTCACCCGCTCCGTTCGCCCTGAGCTTGTCGAAGGGCTTTCCTTCTCTCGCTCGCGGCTGGAAGGAAAGGGAGGGCTTCGACAAGCTCAGCCCGAACGGTTTTCTATCATTTGCGCCCGGCCGATAATTCAGAGTCCCCACCCATGGTGAACACCGCCTCCCGCTGGTCGCCGACCGATTATGCCAAGAACGCGGCGTTCGTGCCGGCGCTCGGCGACGCGGTCCTGCAGATGCTGGCGCCACGGCCGGGCGAGCTGATCCTCGACGTCGGCTGCGGCGATGGCGCGCTGACCCAGCGGATCGCGGAAGCAGGCGCCAAGGTGATCGGCCTCGATTCCTCGCCCGAGATGGTCGAGGCGGCGCGGGCGCGCGGGCTCGATGCCTTCGTCGCGGACGCCGAAAAGATGGACCTCGAGCGGTTCGGCCAGTTCGACGCGGTCTTCTCGAACGCGGCCCTGCACTGGATGCTCGATCCCGACGCGGTGGCGAGCGGCATCTTCCGGGCGCTGCGCGGCGGCGGGCGCTTCGTCGGAGAGATGGGCGGCGCGGGCAATCTCGCGATCCTGCGCCGGGCGCTGCGCGACGAGCTGACGGCGCGCGGCTATGAGATGCCCGGCCAGGATCCGGCCTGGTATGCCGGCGTCGAGGATTTCACGCGACTCTATGGCCTCGCCGGCTTCGACGGCATCCGCGCCCAGCTGATCGAACGGCCGACGCCGCTGCCCGGCGGCGTCGCCGATTGGGTGAAGACCTTCCGCGCCGGCCTGATGGACGTGGCGATGGTGCCCGAATGGGAGCGGGGCGACGTCGCCCTGGCGGTCGAGGCACGCGCGGCGCCGGCGCTGCGCCGCGCCGACGGCAGCTGGTGCGCCGATTATGTGCGGCTCCGCTTCTCGATGCGGAAGCCGGGTTAAATCTGGGGAATCGAATGCGTTACTTGCCACTCTCCGACGCCGACCGCAGCGCGATGCTCGCGGTCGTCGGTGCCTCCTCGATCGACGACCTGTTCCTCGACGTGCCCGAGGCGGCCCGGCTGGCCGGCACGATCGAGGGTCTGCCGGACCACGCTTCCGAGCTTTCGGTCGAGCGGCAGCTCGGCGCCTTCGCGACGGCCAACATGGCCGCTGGCGCCGTGCCCTTCTTCCTGGGCTGTGGCGCCTATCGCCATCATATCCCGGCGAGTGTCGACCATCTCATCCAGCGCGGCGAGTTCCTGACCAGCTATACGCCCTACCAGCCCGAGATCGCCCAGGGCACCCTCCAGGCCCTGTTCGAATTCCAGACCCAAGTGGCGCGGCTCTACGGTTGCGACGTCGCCAACGCGAGCATGTATGATGGCTCGACCGCCTGCTGGGAGGCGATCGCCATGGCGCGGCGGATCACCCGGCGGGGCAAGGCGGTGCTCTCGAGCGGGCTGCACCCGCATTACGTCTCCGTCGCGAAGACGATGGCGAAGTTCACCGGCGACGAGCTGCGCCACAAGCCCCCCGCGCTTGAATCGGGAACCGACATCGACGCGCTCGAAATCGATGCCGAGACCAGCTGCGTCGTCGTCCAATATCCCGACATATTCGGCCGCATCGCCGACCTTTCGAGCCTCGCCGCCAGATGCCAGGCCGCCGGCGCGCTGCTGATCGCGGTGGTGACCGAGCCGGTGGCGCTCGGCGCGATCCGCTCCCCCGGCGAGATGGGCGCGGACATCGTCGTGGGCGAGGGCCAGGCGATCGGCGTCGGCCTCAATTTCGGCGGGCCCTATGTCGGCCTTTTCGCCACCCGCGAGAAATATGTCCGGCAATTGCCCGGCCGCCTCGCCGGCGAGACGGTCGACGCGGAAGGCAGACGCGGCTTCGTGCTGACGCTCTCCACCCGCGAGCAGCATATCCGCCGCGAGAAGGCGACCTCCAACATCTGCACCAGCTCGGTGCTTTGCGCACTGGCCTGGACGATGCATATGACCTTGCTCGGCGAGAAGGGGCTCAGGCAATTGGCCGGGCTCAACCACGCCAAGGCGGTCGCGGCCGCCGAACGGCTCGCGCGCGTGCCGGGCGTCGCCCTGGTCAACGACAGCTTCTTCAACGAATTCACTCTGCGCCTGCCGACGGAGGCGCGGCCCGTCGTCCGCACGCTGGCGGAGCAGCGGATTCTCGCCGGGGTCTCGCTCGGACGGCTCTATCCCGGGGAAGCGGCCCTGGGGAACGGCCTCGTCGTCGCGGTCACCGAGACGGTGACGGAGGACGATGTCGAGAGGTTGGCCGCCGCGCTCGAGGGGGTGCTGGCATGACGATCAACCAGAGCGGCTGGCGGCCCGAGCGCCCCGATGCCTCCGCCGACGCGCCCGCGACCTTCACCGGCAACCGCGCGCTGATGCTCGAAGAGCCTTTGCTGTTCGAGATTGGGGACATGCAAACGACCGGGGTGGATTTCGAGGATTGTGCTCCTGCGAAAGCAGGAGCCCAGCCTGGGTCCCTGCTTTCGCAGGGACACAAATTAGGGTCTCTCGAACGCACCCTTCCGATCGGCCTCGCCGGCCTCTCCGAGCCCGAGACGGTGCGCCACTACACCCGCCTCAGCCGCCAGAATTACGCGATCGATCTCGGCCTCTTCCCGCTCGGCTCCTGCACGATGAAGCACAATCCCCGCCTCAACGAAAAGGTGGCGCGGATGCCGGGCTTCGCCGACATCCACCCGCTCCAGCCCAGCGAGACGGTGCAGGGAGCATTCGCGCTGATCCACGAACTCGCGGGCTGGCTGGTGACGCTGACGGGCATGCACAGCGTCGCGATGAGCCCCAAGGCCGGCGCGCACGGCGAATTGTGCGGGCTGCTCGCGATCCGCTCGGCGCTCGAGGCGCGGGGTGACGCGCGGGAGGTGATCCTCGTCCCCGAAAGCGCGCACGGCACCAATCCCGCCACCGCCGCCTTCGCCGGCTACCGGGTCGAGAACATCCCGGCCACCGCCCGCGGCCGGGTCGACCTCGACGCGCTCAAGGCGCGGCTCGGGCCCGACGTCGCCGGGGTGATGATCACCAATCCCAATACGTGCGGCCTGTTCGAGCCCGACATGATCGAGATTTCGCGCGCCGTGCACGAAGCGGGCGGCCTGGTCTATTGCGACGGCGCCAATTTCAACGCCATCGTCGGCCGGGTGCGGCCGGGCGATCTCGGCATCGACGCCATGCACATCAACCTGCACAAGACCTTCTCCACCCCGCATGGCGGCGGCGGGCCGGGCTCGGGTCCGGTGGTCTTCTCCGAGGCGCTGGCGCCGTTCGCGCCCTTGCCGTTCGTCGAGAAGACTGGCGACAATTACGTCCTGGTCGAGGAAGAGAATGCCGACGCGCATCATGGGCTAAGCTTCGGCCGGATGACCGCCTTCCACGGCCAGATGGGCATGTTCACCCGGGCGCTCAGCTACATATTGAGCCATGGCGCGGATGGCCTGCGGCAGGTCGCCGAGGATGCCGTGCTCAACGCCAATTATTTGCTGAGGAGCCTCGAGGACGTGCTCGACGCGCCGTTCGGGGCGAGCGGGCCGTGCATGCACGAGGCCCTGTTCAGCGATAAAGGCTTCGCCGGAGGCCTCACCACGCTCGATCTCGCCAAGGCGCTGATCGACGAAGGCTATCATCCGATGACGATGTATTTCCCCTTGGTCGTCCACGGCGCCATGCTGGTCGAGCCGACCGAGACCGAGAGCAAGGCGGCCCTGGACGAGTTCATCGGCGCGCTGCGGAGCGTCGCGCAGCGGGCGCGGGCGGGCGACCAGAGCCTCAAGGCCGCCCCGGTCCACGCCCCGCGCCGCCGCCTCGACGAGACGCTGGCGGCGCGCAAGCCCATTCTCGTATATAAGGAGCCGGAGCGGGCGCAGGCGGCGGAATAGGCGCCGAAAAGGGGGGCGGATGACGAGCCGGCTGGACAATTTCACCGACGCCGCGTTCGCCTTCGCGGTGTCGCTGCTGGTGATCGGCGGCGCGGGGGCTCCGGCGAACTTCGACCAATTGACCGGCGCGCTCGGCGACATCCCCGCATTCGCCTTCGGCTTTGCGGTGGTGGCGATGTTCTGGGCCGGTCATGTCAGGTGGCGGCGGCTGCGCGGCGAGGGCGACCAGCTTTCGACCCTGCTGACCTTGCTGCTCATTTTCCTGGCCCTGATCTACATCCAGCCGTTGCGCGGCATGGCGGCGGCGGTGGGCCTGTGGTTCACCGGCAAGGGCGGCGGCTTCGGCGGCAGCATCTCCGGCCTGTTCGCGGTCTACGGCACCGGCTTCGTGGCGATGGCGCTGACCATGGCGGCCTTGTTCTGGGACGTGCTGCGCAAGCCCGGCCTCACGCCTGAGGAGCGGATCGCGGCGCGGGGCGAGCGGATCATCTGGCTGATCCTGGCGATTACCGGCATCGCCTCGATCCTGGTCTCGATGACCCGCTACGGCCAATGGGCGGCGATGCTCTACGCGACCTTGCCGATTTCGATCGGGCTGTTCCTGTGGCGCTTCAACTGGACCGAAAAGACCGGCGACGGGGCGCGCGAATGAAGGGTCCTGAACCGTTCGAAATCGGGGCGGGGGACGGCGATCCGCGCCGCAGCGCCCCGCACGTCGCGCGCAATGCCGGGCCGATCGCCGAGGTGCTGCGCTGCGTCCTGCCCGAGCGCGGGCTGGCGCTCGAAGTGGCGAGCGGGACGGGCGAGTATGTGCTCCATTTCGCGCGCGAATTTCCCGGATTGCTGTGGCAGCCGAGCGATGCCGAGCCGGCGGCGATCCGGTCGATCGAGGCGTGGCGCGCCCAGGCCGGTTTGTTCAACCTGCTGCCCACAATCTCGCTCGACGCGCGCGCGGCTTCATGGCCGGTGCCGCGGGCCGACGCGATCCTCTGCATCAACATGGTCCATATCAGCCCCTGGGCGGCGACGGCCGGGCTGATGCGCGGCGCCGCGCGGCTGCTGGAGCAGGGCGCGCCGCTCTACCTTTACGGCGCCTATCGCCGGGCCGGGGTCGAGACCGCGCCGAGCAACGAAGCGTTCGACGAGAGCCTGAAGGCTCGAAACGCCGATTGGGGCCTGCGCGATCTTGAGGCGGTGGTCGCGGAAGCCGAGAAGAACGGCCTCGGGCTCGAGAGCGTGACCGAAATGCCCGCCAACAACCTGTCGGTCGTCTTCAGGAAGCGCTGAGCGGGACTCGCGTCAGCCGCGCCAGAGCCAAGATCCAGAACAGGCCGAACGTCCAGCCGCCGACCACGTCGCTCGGCCAATGGACGCCGAGCATGTTGCGGCTGAGCCCGATCGCGACCGCCAGCAAGGCCGCGGCGGCGATGGCAACGGGGCGGGCGCGGGCTCCGCGCACGAGCAGCAAGGCGAGGCCGAGCCAGACCACGGTCGCATTGGCGGTATGCCCGCTCGGAAAGGCATAGGATTGCACCTCGACCAGCAGATGCTCCTGGTCGTGCGGCCGCAGCCGTCCGATCCAGCGCTTGAGCAATTCGACGATCAGGCCGCTGGTGACGGGCAAGGCGAGCAGCAACCACGCCGCCCGCATCTGGCCGCGCCGCGCGAGCAGCAGGCCTCCGATCACGGCGAGACTCATGACGACCGGGAAGGAACCAAGCTCGGTGATCGTCCGCGCGGCGCGGCCCCAGCCTGGATTGTCGCCCGCATAGAGGAAAGCGAGCACGGCCCGGTCGCCCTCGGCGCCGCCCAACCAGAGCATCGCCACCCAGACCAGTGCCAATGCGGCAAGGATCAGCTTCATCAGCCCGCGCGGACGGCGCGCCAGCCGGCCTGCGCGTCCGTCGGCACGATCGTGTCGCCCTCGACGCGGCCCTCGAAAATCTCACGGTCCTCGCCCAGATTGACGATGAAGCGGATGTTGGAGCCGCTGACGCGCCCCTGCTCGACCCGCGCCTCGCCGGCGGTGCCGGTGACCTGCTGATAGCGCTGCTCGAGGACGAGCGGGATGCTGCGTCCGTTCCGGGTCAAGGTCCAGTCGCCCGCGACCCGCGCCGGCACGATCCACAGATAGACGTTCGCCGCGCCCACCCGCCTGCGGTCGTCCCAGCGCCAGTCGCCCATGTTGAATTCGTGGCTGACGACGCGTGTGCCGGCGCGCATCTGGGCGAGGATGCGCGGGCGCAGCCTGAGGTTGACCTCCTGGGTCAGATAGACGGTGAGGATGTCGGCCTGGGCCAGCGGCGTGCGGAACAAATCCTCCCGCCGGAAGCTGACGAGGCCGGTGACGCCGGCGGCGCGGGCGTTGGCCTCGGCCTCGGCGATGCGCGCCGGATCGATGTCGACGCCGAGGCCGCGGGCGCCGTTGCTGCGCGCGGCGGCGATTAGGATGCGGCCGTCGCCCGACCCCAGGTCGATGACGAAATCCTCGGGCCTCAGCCTGGCGATGCCGAGCATGGCGTCGACCACTTCGGCGGGGCTCGCGACGTAGGGTGCGTCGAGCTGCTGCGCCGGCCCCGCGAGCGCGGCCGGGTTGAACCTGTTCTCCTGCGGCGCGGGCGGCGCGGCCGGCCGCCACGGCGCGACGTAGAAGATCAGGATGACAAGAGCCGCCCCCGCGCCGAAGAGCAGCGCGCGGACGAACGGACGTTTGTGCATTTGGGGCTCCATGCTGGCGATCCCCCTTTCCCTCTTCGCGAAGGAATGTCACCACCAAAGCAGCAAATTCTGGAGACGCGACGTGCAGCCGGACGGGATACAGGACGAACCGAGCGCGATGACGCCGCTGGACCCGGCCCATGTCGCGGTGCTGAGGATCCGTTTCGGGCTGGCCACGGCGGCGGCCGCCGCTCTGGCCCTGCTCGCGGCGAGGGCGGACGTATTCCGGGCGCTGCCCGTCCCGGCCTGGCTTCCGCCCGCCGCTATCCTGCTGCTCGGGCTGGCCGCGGCCCTGCTGCTGCCGGTCCGCCGCTATCGCGGCTGGGGCTATAAGGAAGGGAAAGAGGAGATCGAGATCCGCCGCGGCCGCCTGGTTCGCGTGCGCACGATCGTCCCGTTCGGGCGGGTCCAGCATATCGACGTCGCGCAGGGGCCGATCCAGCGGCCGTTCGGGCTCGGCACCCTGATCCTGCACACCGCCGGCACCCACGGCGCCTCGGTGCCGCTGCCGGGCCTTGCCTATGCCGACGCCGAGCAGTTGCGCGACCGCATCCGCGCCAAGATGCGGCGGGACCTGGTGTGAGCGCGCCCGCGCCCGCGCCCGAAGAGAAAAGGCTCCACCCGGCGTCGCTGGTCGTCCGCTGGCTGAAGATCGTGCCGCAGATGCTCGCCGGCGGCATCGGCCTCGCCGCCACCACCGAATATGGCGGGCTGCGGCGCTTCATCCTGTTCGCGATGGTCGCCGGGCTGCTCGGCGCGCTCTTCGCGCTCGTCTCCTGGTGGCGGTTCCGCTACGCGATCGGGCCCGGCGAGATCGTCATCGAGAAGGGCGTGCTGCGGCGGCGGCGCCGAGTCATCCCGTTCGACCGGGTGCAGGACGTCGCCATCGAGCGCGGCCTCATCGCCCGCCTGTTCGGGACCGCCCGGGTGCGGGTCGAGACCGGCGGCGCCGCCCGCGACGAGGGTGAGCTCGACATGGTCGCGCTCGCCGAGGCGCATGCGCTGCGCGACCGCGTCCGCCTCGGCGCGCGGGCCGCTGAAGCCGCTTCCGAAGCGCCGGCCGAAGAGCCGGTGCTGTTCGCGATGGACGGGCAGAGGTTGCTGCTGTCCGGCCTCTTCGGCTTCTCGCTCGTGTTCCTCGCCGCGCTCGCCGCTTTGGTCCAGCAGCTCGACCAGTTCGGCATCGTCGACTGGGACGATTGGGTCACCGCCGAGCGCGCCGAGGCGGCGAGCCGGCTGGTGACATTGTGGGCCACTTTGATGCTCGCCACCCTGATCGTCCTCGCCGGCCTCGCCGCCGGGATGGTGCGGACGGTGCTTCAGGATTTCGGCTTCCGGCTCACCCGCACCGAGGCGGGCCTGAGGCGCCGGCGCGGGCTCTTCACCCTGTCGGAGGTGGTGATCCCGCTCGGCCGCACCCAGGCCGCATTGATCGAGAGCGGCCCGGTCTCCCGCGCGCTCGGCTGGTACCGGCTCTCCTTCCAGACCTTGGGCGCGGACCGCAAGGAGGGCGGCGTGCAGGTCGCCGCGCCCTTCGCGCGGATGGCGGAAATCCTGCCGATCCTCGCCGAAGCCGGATTTCCGGCGCCGCCGCCGCCCGCCGCCTATCGCGGCGGCCCGCGCCGGGCGCTGATCCGCTGGGCCGCGCCCTGGGCCGCGCTCGCTCTGGCGGCGGCGGCGGGCGCCTGGCTCATTGACCTGCGCGCGGCGATCGGGGCGATTGCCTTCGTCCTGCTCGGCATCGCCGCCTTGCTGCACTGGCGCGTCCACCGTCACGTGGC
>JBKJZJ010000195.1:0-16211 GCA_046715355.1 Allosphingosinicella sp.
CCGCCGGTCCAGCTGCTGCGCGATGCGGGCGTGCTGATCGCCATCGCCACCGACTGCAACCCCGGCACCTCGCCCCTGCTCAACCCGCAGCTGGTGATCAACATGGCCTGCACCCTGTTCGGACTGACCCCCGAGGAGGCGCTCGCCGGCATGACCCGCGAGGGCGCCCGCGCGCTGGGCTTGGCAAATGAGATCGGCACGATTAGCGCCGGCAAGGCCGCAGACCTCTGCATCTGGCGGATCGGCCGCCCGGCCGAGCTTTGCTACTGGATCGGAATGCCCGGACCGGAGCGCAGGATCGTGGCCGGCGAGGACGTCTGATGCATTCGAGACGCGACAATAGCCGCCATATCGCGGCCCCGACCGGCACCGAGCTCAGCTGCCGAAGCTGGGCGACCGAAGCGGCGATGCGGATGCTGATGAACAATCTCGATCCCGAGGTGGCCGAAGCGCCGGAGGATCTGGTCGTCTATGGCGGCATCGGCCGCGCGGCGCGCGACTGGGAGAGCTACGACAAGATCGTCGAGACGCTGAAGCGGCTCGGGAGCGACGAGACCCTGCTCGTCCAGTCGGGCAAGCCGGTCGGCGTGTTCCGCACCCACGAGGACGCGCCGCGCGTGCTGATCGCCAATTCGAACCTGGTGCCGAAATGGGCGGACTGGGACCATTTCAACGAATTGGATAAGAAGGGCCTGATGATGTACGGCCAGATGACCGCCGGCTCCTGGATCTATATCGGCACCCAGGGCATCGTGCAGGGCACCTACGAGACCTTCGCCGAAATGGGCCGCCAGCATTATGAAGGCGACCTCAGAGGCCGCTGGATCCTGACCGCGGGGCTTGGCGGGATGGGCGGCGCGCAGCCGCTTGCGGCGGTGATGGCCGGGGCGCATTGCATCGCGATCGAATGCCAGGAGAGCCGGATCGAGAAGCGCCTCGAAACCCGCTATCTCGACAGGCGCGCGACCTCGATCGACGAGGCGCTGGACATGCTGCGCGAGAGCCCGGTGCCGATCTCGGTCGGCCTACTCGGCAATGCCGCGGAGATCTTGCCCGAGATGGTGAGGCGCGGGATCCGGCCCGACGCGGTCACCGACCAGACCTCGGCGCACGATCCGGTCAACGGCTACCTTCCGATCGGCTGGACCGTCGAGCAATGGATCGAGGGGCGCGAGCGCGACCCCAAGGCGGTCGAGAAGGCCGCGCGCGCGTCGATGGCGGTGCATGTCGAGGCGATGCTCGCCTATCGGAAGATGGGCGTGCCGACCTTCGACTATGGCAACAACATCCGCCAGGTCGCCAAAGACGAGGGCGTGACCCACGCCTTCGATTTCCCCGGCTTCGTCCCGGCCTATGTCCGCCCGCTCTTCTGCCGCGGCATCGGCCCGTTCCGCTGGGCCGCCTTGTCGGGCGATCCGGAGGACATCTACCGCACCGACGCCAAGGTGAAGGAGCTGATCCCCGACGATCCGCACCTCCACCGCTGGCTCGACATGGCGCGCGAGCGGATCGCCTTCCAGGGCCTGCCGGCGCGGATCTGCTGGGTGGGCCTGGGCCAGCGCCACCGGCTCGGCCTCGCCTTCAACGAGATGGTCGCGTCGGGCGAATTGAAGGCGCCCGTCGTGATCGGCCGCGACCATCTGGACTCAGGGTCGGTCGCCAGCCCCAATCGCGAGACCGAGGCGATGAAGGACGGCTCCGACGCGGTCTCCGACTGGCCCTTGCTCAATGCCCTGCTCAACACCGCGTCCGGCGCGACCTGGGTCTCGCTCCACCAAGGCGGAGGCGTCGGCATGGGCTATTCGCAGCATGCAGGCATGGTCATCGTCGCCGACGGCACGCCGCAAGCGGCGCGGCGCCTAGAGCGCGTCCTGTGGAACGACCCCGCCACCGGCGTCATGCGCCATGCCGATGCGGGCTACGAGGAGGCGATCGCCTGCGCGCGCGAGCAAGGGCTGGATCTGCCGATGGTGGGGTCGTGATGTCCCCCCTCCCCTTCGTTCCCGCGAAAGCGGGAATCCACCTTCCTGTTCTTCTCTGCGATCTCTGCGTCTCTGCGCGAGCCAAAATAAGGAAGGATGAGTTCGCGCAGAGACGCAGAGGGCGCGGAGGAAGAAGAGAAGGAAAGAAACTGGATTCCCGCTTTCGCGGGAATGACGGAGATGGGTCGTGACCGTCACTCTCAACCCCGGCTCGGTCACCCTCGCCGAGCTGCGCGCGATCTGGGCCGGCGCCCCCGTCGCGCTCCACGCCGACGCCTGGGCCGCGATTGATGCTTCCGCGGCCAGCATCGGGCGGATCCTGAAGAGCGGGCGCACCGTCTACGGCGTCAATACCGGCTTCGGCATCCTCGCCCAGACGCGGATACCGGAAGACCGGCTCGCCGAATTGCAGACCAACCTCATCCTCTCGCATAGCTGCGGCCTCGGCGAGGCGCTCGACCCGGCGATCGTCCGCCTGGCGATGGTGCTGAAGGCGATCGGGTTGGGGCGCGGCCATAGCGGGATCAGGCGCGAGGTGGTCGAGCGGCTGCTCGCTTTGGTCGCGGCGGACGCCTTGCCGGTCATCCCGGGCCAGGGCTCGGTCGGCGCCTCGGGCGACCTCGCGCCGCTCGCCCATCTGAGCGCGGCCCTGCTCGGCGAAGGCGAGATCGTCCTGGGCGGCGAGCGGCTGCACGCCGGCGAGGCGCTCAAATATCTCGGCCTCGAGCCGCTTGTGCTCGGCCCCAAGGAAGGGCTGGCGCTGATCAACGGCACCCAGATCTCGACCGCGATCGCGCTCGACACATTGTTCACCGCCGAGCGCGTGTTCGGATCGGCGCTGATCGCGGGCGCGCTCTCGACCGACGCGCTCAAGGGCAGCGTCGCGCCGTACGACGAGCGGCTGAGCGCCGCGCGCGGCCAGCCCGGCCAGATCGCCGTGGCCGCCGCGCTCCGCCGCCTGCTCGAGGGCAGCGCGATCGGCGCGAGCCACAAGGATTGCGAGCGGGTCCAGGACCCCTACAGCTTCCGCTGCCAGCCGCAGGTGATGGGCGCGGCGCTGGACCTCATCCGGGGCGTCGCGCGGACGCTCGAGATCGAGGCCAATGCGGTCAGCGACAATCCCCTCCTGTTCGGCGACGAGGCGATTTCGGGCGGCAATTTCCATGGCGCGCCGGTCGCCTTCGCCGCCGACATCCTGGCCTTGGCCCTGTGCGAAATCGGCTCCCTTTCCGAGCGCCGCCTCGCCATCCTGGTCGACCCGAAGCTGAGCGGCCTGCCCGCCTTCCTGATCGCCGACAGCGGCGTCAATTCGGGCTTCATGATCCTGCAGGTGACGGCGGCGGCTCTGGTCTCGGAGAACAAGTCGTTCGCTTATCCGGCCAGCGTCGATTCGATCCCGACCTCGGCCGGCCAGGAGGACCATGTCTCGATGGCGACGCACGGCGCCTTGAAGACGCGGCGGATCGCGCACAATGCGGCGGGCGTGATCGGCATCGAATTGCTGGCCGGCGCGCAGGGGTTGGATTTCCACGCGCCGCTCAAGAGCTCGCTTGCGCTCGAGGCGGCGCGGGCCGCGATCCGCGCGCAAGTCCCCTTCCACGACAGGGACCGCTTCCTCGCCCCCGATATAGCCTGGGCCAAGGCGGCGGTGCTGGACGGCGCCCTGCCCGGCCTCGACGCGCTCGGCCTGTTCTGAAGGGGGCAATGAAAAGGGCCGCCGTCAAAGGAGGCGGCCCTTTCGAACGTGCCGGGCCGCGCCTCAGGTCGGATAGACGACGGGGGTATAGGTCGGCACCGCAAAGATGATCCGCCAGGCGATCTGCTGCAGGATGATGAACAACACCGCCCAGATGGCGACCGCCGCGCCGGCGAAGACCGGTGCCTGGGCGGCGGGCACGCGCAGCAGGATGGGCAGGCCGACCCAGAGCAAATAGCCGCCATAGGCGATGCCGAGGAACCAGAGCCACCAGATGTCCGGCAGGATGAGGACGATCGCGGTCACCCAGAAGGCCGTGCCGGAATAGACGGCCAGCTTCATCGCCTGCACGCTGTTCTTGGTGCCCCCGAGGTTGGTCGTCAGCGCATCGATGATGAAGCCGAGCAGCACCGGCGTCGCGAAAGCGACGGCATAGATGAGCAGCAGCAGCTTGATCAGCTGGCCGACGTTGAAGCTGTAGCTGAACATGCCGGCGATCGCGCCGCCGAGCACCATGGCAATCGGCGCGATCACCGCCAGGACCGCGGCATAGCCGCCGATCAGCCTGCCCAAGGACGACGCTTCGCCGTCGGCGACACGCCATTCGACCGTGGGCTTCGTCAATATGTTGATCGCGCGGGTGATGAGGTTCGAGGACGATCCCGGCGGCAGCGGCGGCGCGGGCGGCGGAGTCACGGGTCCGTCAGTCATTATGGTCTCCCCTGTCTGGATGCGTGCGGAATGAAGCATTTTCAGAGACAAATCACAAGCGATCCGACACGATAGGGAAAAGGCCTGCCGAAGCAGGGAGTTGCGCGTGCCGCTTCCATCTCCCGGCGGCGGCGGCCATAGTCCGGCCGTTCGGGGGTCGCCGGGGGAGTCGGACGCCATGGATTATCTGCCTTATCTGCTGGCGTTGCTGATCGGCGTGATCGCCGGTCTGCGGACGATGACCGCGCCCACCGCGATCTGCTGGGCGGCCTATCTGGGCTGGTTCTCGCTGGCCGGGACGCCGCTCGCTTTCATGGGTGTGATCTGGGCGGTGGGCGCTTTCACGCTGCTCGCTCTGCTCGAGCTGGTCGCCGATCAATTGCCGTCGACGCCGAGCCGCAAGGTGCCGATTCAGTTCGGTGCCCGGCTGGTAACGGGCGGCCTCTCGGGCGCCGCGATCGGCGCGGCCCACCAGATGCTCGTGCCCGGCCTCGTCGCCGGCATCGTCGGCGCGGTGATCGGCACCTATGGCGGCGCGGCCTTCCGGGCGGGGCTCGCGAAGAGCTTCGGCCGCGATCTGCCCGCCGCTTTGGTCGAGGACGCGGTCGCGATCGGAGGCGCGTTGCTCATCGTCAGCAGCCTGTGAGCGGCCGCGCCTTCGATGCGATCATCGTCGGCGCCGGTCAGGCGGGCCCGCCGCTCGCGGGCCGGCTGACCGGGGCGGGCATGACGGTCGCTTTGGTCGAGCGCCAGCTGGTCGGCGGCACCTGCGTCAACACCGGCTGCATGCCGACCAAGACCCTGGTCGCCTCGGCTTATGCCGCGCATCTGGCGCGGCGGGCGGGCGATTACGGCGTGACGATCCAAGGGCCGATCGGCTTCGACGTCGCCAAGGCGCGCCAGCGGGCGACGAACGTCACGCGCGACAATCGCGCCAAGGTCACCGCCTGGATGGAGGAGATGGAGGGCCTGACCTTCATCCACGGCCATGCCCGGTTCGAGGCGCCCGACCGGATCCGGGTCGGCGAGGAATTGCTGACCGCGCCGCGCATCTTCCTCAACGTCGGCGGCCGCGCCTTGGTGCCCGATTTCCCGGGCGTCGGCCACGTGCCCTTCCTCAACAACAGCTCGCTGCTCGCGCTCGAGGAGCTGCCCGAGCATCTGCTGATCGTCGGCGGCTCCTATATCGGGCTCGAATTCGCGCAGATCTACGCCCGCTTCGGCAGCAAGGTGACCGTGGTCGAACGCCAGCCCCGCCTGATCGGCCGCGAGGACGAGGAAGTCTCCGACGCGATCCGCGCCATTTTCGAGGCCGAGGGCATCGCAATCCGCACCGGCGCCGAATGCATCCGGCTGATGGAGAAAGACGGTCAGCCGGCGATCGGCCTCGATTGCCGCGACGGGCCGCCCGAAGTCGCCGGCAGCCACATCTTGCTCGCGGTCGGGCGCGTCCCCAACACCGGCGATCTCGGGCTCGACGCGGCCGGGGTCGAGACCGACGCGCGCGGCTATATCAAGGTCGACGACAGGCTCGCGACCAACGTACCGGGGATCTGGGCGCTGGGCGATTGCAACGGCAGGGGCGCCTTCACCCACACCGCCTATAACGATTTCGAGATCCTCGCCGCCAATCTGCTCGACGGCGAGGACCGCAAGCTTTCCGACCGCATCCCCGCTTATGCGCTCTACGTCGATCCGCCGCTCGGCCGCGCCGGCCTCACCGAAGCGGAGGCGAGGAAGAGCGGGCGGCCGATCCTGGTCGGACGCCGGCCGATGTCGAGGGTCGGCCGCGCGATCGAGAAGGGCGAGACGCAGGGCCTGATGAAGATCGTCATCGACGCCGAGACCCGCGCGATCGTTGGCGCGGCGATCCTCGGCACCGGCGGCGACGAGGCGATCCACGGCATCGCCGACATGATGAGCGCCGGCGCCACGGCGGACCAGCTGCGCTGGTCGGTCCCGATCCATCCGACGGTCTCGGAGCTGATCCCGACTTTGGTGATCGAGGCGGGGTAGCTCACCCCCCGGAGTCATTCCGGCGAAGGGGCACCCCGCAAAGTACTACTTTGCGGGGACCCCGAAGGCCGGGACCCATGAACACCGCCGCACGACCTTGGGGCGATGCCCCCGCCTCCTTTCCCCGACCAGAGTTCATGGGTCCCGGCCTTCGCCGGGATGACTCCTTTGGTTCGGTCCGCCCTCAGAAATAGATGTCCACATAATCGGCGAGGCCGTCGCAGGCTTCGAAATCCTGCAGCCGCCAGTAGCGGCGGCGCTGCGTCACGCGGAATTCGTAGGTGCCGTCGCGCACGCAATTGCGGCCCGGGTCCGGCGCGCCGGTGATAACGATGCGGCCCTTGAAGGTGAAGCTGCGCGGATCCACGCGCAACACGTCGCCGTCCAGCGTCAGCCGGCCGGGTCCACGCCGCTCGCTTTGCGATCCGCTCAGATGAAGCAGCCCGCCCCGCATCGTTGCGACGACATGGCCGCGCCCGGGCGTCTCGAAGCCGATCCATTGCAGGGTGATGCCGCTGTTGCGCCGCAGCCGCTGGAGCGCGGCGCGGTCGTTGACGATGGTGCGTTCGGCTTCCGCCGGCGGCGGGGCCTGCGTGGCGGCACTGGTGGCCGCGAGCAGCAAGGCGAGGCTGGCGAGCATCTTGATCATCGGGCACCTCCTGTCCCGCGCATCCTGTTCCCCGCGGCGGGGGGAGAGCAAGCGCGAAATTTCCCTCGGCGTCATTGCGAGCGCAGCGAAGCAATCCAGCGGCGGTGACGATCTGGATTGCTTCGTCGCTTCGCTCCTCGCAATGACGGTCGGACATGCGTGACCATCCCTCCTCCCCCGCAATCCCGTTCCTGGTCGCGGCCCTGGGCATCGCCTCCTTTTCGGGCCTCGACGCGGTGATGAAGCATCTCGCCGCCGAGCTCGGCGCCTATAATGCGATGCTGTGGCGGATGTGGGTGGGCGTCGCGATCGGCGGCCTCGTCTTCCTCATCGCGCGGGCGCCGCGGCCGTCGCGGGAGGCGATGCGCTTCCATATCATCCGCGGCGTGATGTCCTCAGGGATGGGCCTGCTCTTCTTCTGGGGGCTCGCCCGGGTGCCGCTGGCGCAGGGAGTCGCTCTGTCCTTCGTCGCGCCGTTGATCGCGCTCTATCTCGCCGCGATCCTCTTGAAGGAGCGGATCGAGCGGCGGGCGATCCTCGCTTCCCTGCTCGGCTTCGCGGGCGTGCTCGTCATCCTCGCGGGCCAGATGCGCGAAGAGATGGGCCCCGACGCGCTCTGGGGCGCGCTCGCCATCCTCGCCTCGGCGATCCTCTATGCCTGGAACATCATCCTGATGCGCCAGCAGGCCCTGGTCGCCAAGCCGGTCGAGGTCACCTTCTTCACCGGGCTCATCGTCGGGCTCTGCTATCTCGCCGCCGCGCCCTTCCTCGCGGTTCTGCCTCCCGCCGAGCATCTCCCCGGCATCGCCGCGGCCGCCTTGTTCGGGTTCGGCGCGCTGATGCTGCTCTCCTGGGCCTATGCCCGCGCCGAGGCGCAGCATCTGGCACCGGTCGAATATACCGCCTTCATCTGGGCGGTGCTGTTCGGCCTGATCTTCTTCCTGGAGCCGGTGCGCCCGCCGACCCTGATCGGCGCGGCGATGATCGTCGGCGCCTGCTTCATCGCCGCCCGCCGCCGCCCCGCGCCGGTCGCCGATGTGGAAGCGGCGATCTAACCGCCGAGCACGTTGATGGTGAAGGCGAGGATGCCGAGGTTGAAGATGAAGGCGGCGAGGCAGTGCAGCGTCACCACGCCCCGGATCGCCTTGTCGGTGACGTTCACGTCGGAGGTCTGGAAGGTCATGCCGAGCGTGAATGAGAAATAGACGAAGTCGGCATAAGCCGGCTGGCCCTTGCCGGGAAAGTCGATGCCGCCCTCCTTCATCGCGACCATATGCGCGTAATGGAGCGCGTAGACCGTGTTGGCGAACAGCCAGGCGACGAGCAAAGTGCCGACGATCAGCGCCTTGGTCTTGATGCCCAGGCTCCCGCCGCCCATCGTCTCGGCGGCGACCGCGGCGAGGATGGCGATCGAGACGATCGCGGTGATCACCAGCAGCAACGGCCGGTTGGCGTCATTGGCCTGCGCATGCTCGCGCAAGGTCGCCGGATCGCCGACCCGCAGCAAGGGCAGGCAGGCGATGAGGAAGGCCAGCGCGGCGACGTCGAAGCCGAGCATCAGCCCCTTGGCCGCAGCCGCGCGCAGCGGATCATGCGCGAATTGACGCATCGCCCAGGCGGCCGCCGGCGCCGCCAGGACCAGCAGCCCCATGAAGGCGACGAACCTGGCGGGCGCCAGACGATTGCCGATGGTGCTGGCCATGCGCGCGACGCTAGCGCGGGCCGGGCACGGGCGCTAATCCTTTCGCCATGGCCTGGGCGCTCCTCATCCTCGGCGGCTGCTTCGAAGTGGGCTTCACCACCGCGTTGCGCTTCGTCGACGGCTTCCGCAACTTGCCCTGGACGCTGGCCTTCCTGGTTTCCGTGGCGATCTCCATGGGCCTGCTCGAATATGCGGCGCGGACGATCCCGATGGGCACCGCCTATGCGGTCTGGGGCGGGATCGGCGCGCTCGGCACGGTGATCGTCGGCATAGCCTTCTTCAACGAGCCATCGACCACGGTCCGGGTGCTGCTGATCCTCGCCTTGGTCGCCTGCATCGCCGGCCTGAGGCTCACCGCATGAGCATCGACGAAGGCCTCTACGCCTGGGTGCAGGAGGCGCTGGAGCCCTTGGGCCCGGTGACGAAGCGCCCGATGATGGGCGCCGCCGTCCTCTATCTCGACGGCATCGTCTTCGCGGTGCTCGACGAGGAAGAGGTCTGGTTCAAGGCGGACGCGGAGAGCGCTTCGATCTGGGACGCGGCCGGCTGCGACCGCTTCACCTTCACCGGCTCGGACGGCAAGGTCGAGACGATGAACTACCGCCGCGCGCCGAGCGACGTCTATGACGATGCCGAAGCGATGCAGCATTGGGCGGGCCTCGCCCAGGCGGCGGGCCTCAGGGCCGCGGCGAAGAAGCGGCCGAAACGGAAACCACAAGAGTCATCCCGGACTTGATCCGGGACCCATGAACACCCGATTCCGCGAACCTGCCGAGACCGTGTTCATGGGTCCCGACTTTCGTCGGGATGACTCCGTGCTACTCAGCGTGCCGCCGGCCTCAAGTGGGGCGCCACCTCCTCGCTTTCCTCGATCGAAGGCAGGAAGCGCGGCGCGAAGCGGGCGCGGCTCGCCTGCTCATAGGCATGGCCCAGCGCGAGGATGCGCGCGTCCGACCATTTGGGCCCGATGAAGGAAAGTCCCAAGGGCAGCCCGCGCACCGCGCCCATCGGCACGGTCAAATGCGGATAGCCCGCCACCGCCGCCAGCGTTCCGCCGGCGCCGCCGCCCGGGCTCTGGTCGCCATGGACGGCGTCGATCAGCCAGGCAGCCGGCCGGGTCGGCCCGACCAGGGCGACGACGTCGTGCTCGCGCAGCAGGCGGTCGATCCCCTCCGGCCCGGCGAGGCGGAGCGAGGTCGCCCGCGCGGTCCGGTAGGCGTCGTCGAGGCCCGCGGTCGCCTGCGACTGCTCGAACAGATCCTGGGTGAAGAGCGGCATCTCCACCGCCCGATGCTCGGCGTTGAAGGCGATCACGTCCGCCAGCGTCCGCGTCCGCACGCTCGCCGGCAGGGTCGCGAGATAGATATTCATGTCGTGCTTCAATTCGGCGAGCAGGACGATGATCTCGTTGCGGCCGATCTCCTGCCGCCCGGAAAACTCGGTGATCTCGACCAGCACCGCTCCTTGGGCGCGCAAGGTGTCGAGCGCCGCCTCGAACGCCGCGTCGGTGCCGAAGCCGCTCGAAAAGCGCATCACGCCGAGCCGGGCGCCGCGCAGCGCGTCGGGGCGCAGCGCCGCGACATAATCCTCGCGCCGCGCATTGGCCTCCGCCGTGGCCGGATCGGCGGGATCGGCGGCGACGATGGCGTTCATGATCAGGGCCGCGTCGCGCACATTCAGCGTCATCGGCCCGGGCGTGTCCTGGCTGTGGCTGATCGGCACGACATGGGTGCGGCTGACCAGGCCGACGCTGGGCTTGAAGCCGACGATGCCGTTGATCGCCGCCGGGCAGGTGATCGAGCCGTCGGTCTCGGTGCCGATCGCCGCCGGCACCATCCCCGAGGCCACCGCCACCGCGCTCCCCGAGGAGGAGCCGCAGGGGTTGCGGTTGAGCGCATAGGGGTTGCGCACCTGGCCGCCGATCGCGCTCCAGCCCGAGATCGAATCGGACGAGCGGATGTTCGCCCATTCGGAAAGATTGGCTTTGCCCAGGATCACAGCGCCCGCCGCGCGCAGCCGCGCCACCAGAGGCGCGTCGCGGCCGGTGACGTTGCCCGCCAGCGCGAGGCTCCCCGCCGTCGTCGGCAAAGGCCCGGCGGTCTCGATATTATCCTTGATCAGGATCGGCATGCCGTGGAGCTGGCCGCGCGCCCGCCGGATCCGGTCGAGCGCGCGAGCCTGGTCGAGCGCGGTGGGATCGACGGCGATCACCGCGTTGAGGCGGGGGTTGAGCTCATCGATCCTGGCGAGGGCGGCGCGGGTGCGCGCTTCGGCGCTGGGCTGGTTCGGCATGGGCGCCTCGGGTTGCGCGGCAGCGGCGGCGGAGAGGCTCAGCAGCGAGCCCAGGAGCAGGGGCCTGATCATGGCGCGGGAAGGTGACGTAACGTTCGACGCGCGTCCAGTGGGCAACGTCATCCTGACGAAAGTCAGGACCCATGAACACGCACAGCGCGAACTCGCCGCTTCCGTGTTCATGGGTCCCAAATCAAGTTTGGGATGACGCAGCGAACCGCTTACGCTTCCGCCTGCTCCCCCGCCCGCGCGATCGCCTCCATGATCAGCCGTTCGGCCACCGCGCGGTCGCCCCAGCCGTTGAGCTTCGCCCATTTGCCGGGTTCGAGATCCTTATAATGGGCGAAGAAATGCTCGATCTGCTGGGTGACGATCGGCGGCAGATCGGCGCTGTCGGCGATCTCGCTATAATAAGGGAAGGTCGAATCGACGGGCACGGTGATCAGTTTCTCGTCGCCGCCCTTGTCGTCGTCCATCAGCAGCACGCCGACCGGCCGCACCCGGATCACCGCGCCCGAGATGATCGGCGAATGCGCGATCACCAGAGCGTCGAGCGGGTCGCCATCCTCGCCCAAGGTGTGCGGCACGAAGCCGTAATTGGCCGGGTAGCGCATCGCGGTGTGGAGGATGCGGTCGACGAAGATCGCGCCCGATTTCTTGTCATACTCATATTTCACCGGCTCGCCGCCCAGCGGCACCTCGATGATGACGTTGATCCGGCGGGGCGGATCGTCGCCGGCGGGGATGAGGTCGATGTTCATGGGAGGAGGCCTCTACGTCACCGCACCCCCCGAGTCATCCCGGCGAAAGCCGGGACCCATGAACACCTGCCTGGCAAGACAACCACAATCCACTTCGCCTCACCTTTTCCTTCCGCGTTCATGGGTTCCGGCCTCCGCCGGAATGACTCCCCTGGCTGCAATGCTTCCCAGGCGAGCCAAAACTGCTAATGGCCCCGCCATGAGCAAGGGTCCGCAGCGCATCAGGGGCACCCAGGATATCTGGGGCGAGGAGGCCGACCGCTTCAACGCGGTGGTGGCGGCGTTCGATCGCGTGCGCCGGCTTTACGCCTTTCAGCGCGTCGAAACGCCGGTCTTCGAAGCGACAGAAGTGTTCGCCCGCTCGATCGGCGAGACCACCGACATCGTCTCCAAGGAGATGTACACCTTCCCCGACCGCAGCGGCGACCTCCTGACGTTGCGCCCGGAATTCACCGCCGGCATCTGCCGCGCCTGGCTCTCGGAAGGCTGGCAGCAGCACGCGCCGATGAAGCTCGCGACCCACGGCCCGGTCTTCCGCTACGAGCGCCCCCAGAAGGGCCGCTTCCGCCAGTTCCACCAACTCGACGCCGAGATCATCGGCACGGATGCGCCGGCCGCCGACGTCGAGCTGCTCGTCCTCGCCGACCAGCTGCTGCGCGAGCTGGGCATAGCGGAAGGCGTGACACTGCAGCTCAACACCTTGGGCGATGGGGAAAGCCGCGATAGGTGGCGGCGGGACCTAGTTGCACACTTTGAAGCCTACAAAACCTATCTGTCCGAGGACAGCCTTGCCCGGCTGCACAGAAATCCCTTGCGAATTCTCGACAGCAAAAATCCCGAAGATCAGAAGATTGCGCAGATGGCGCCGGAGATCGACAGCTATCTCACAGGCGAGGCTCGAGATTTTTTTGCCCAAGTCACCGAAGGCCTCACTGCGGCCGGCGTGGTATTTGAGCGCAATTCGCGCCTGGTCCGCGGCCTCGATTATTACCGCCACACCGCCTTCGAGTTCGTCACGGACCGGCTGGGCGCGCAGGGGGCAGTGATTGCCGGCGGCCGCTATGACGGCCTGATCGAAAACCTGGGCGGTCCCCACACGCCGGCCGTCGGCTGGGCGGCGGGGATCGAGCGGCTGGCGATGCTGATCGAGGCGCCATCCAAAGAAACTCTGGATGTGATCGTCGCTGTCGAGGATGATCTGGCATTGGACCTGGGAATTCGTGCCCTCGCCTTAATGCGGGCCCATGGGCTCTCGGCGGACATGGTCGCCACCGGCTCGCCTCGAAAGCGATACGACAAGGCATCGAAAGTTCCGGCAAAGGTTCTCGTCTCGCTTCGCTTCGACGGCCAGGCCTCAAACATCGGGACCAAGGCGGCCCCGGGCACCAAAGAGCATGAGATTGTGAAGGACCTGATCCTGAGGCTCGGGGACGCATGACCCGTATCTCCGCCGAACGGATCGCCGCCATCGAGGCGCGCAGGGAGGAATTGCAGCAGGCGATGTCGGCGGGCGAGGTCCCGCCCGAGCAATTCGTCCAGCTCTCCAAGGACTATGCCGAGGTCGAGCCGGTCGCCGCCGCTGCGAAGGAGGTCAGGCGGCTCCGCGACGAGGCCGCTTCGCTCGAGCAGATGACGCACGAGGCCGACGAGGAATTGCGGCAAATGGCCGCCGAGGAGCTGGTCGAGAACCAGATTCAGCTCGCCGAGGCGGAGCGGGCGCTGGCGCTCAGGCTGCTCCCGCGCGACGCCGCCGACGAGCGCCCCGCCATGCTCGAGATCCGCGCCGGCACCGGCGGCGACGAGGCCGCGCTCTTCGCCGGCGACCTGTTGCGCATGTACCAGCGCTATGCCGAGGCCAAGGGCTGGCGCTTCGAGATGATCTCGGCGAGCCAGTCGGAAGTGGGCGGCTTCAAGGAAGCGATCGCCTCGGTCTCGGGAACCGGCGTGTTCGCGAAGCTGAAGTTCGAAAGCGGCGTCCACCGCGTCCAGCGCGTCCCGGTGACCGAAAGCGGCGGCCGCATCCACACGTCCGCGGCAACCGTCGCGGTGTTGCCGGAGGCCGAGGACGTCGACGTGCAGATCAACGACGCCGATCTCAGGATCGACGTCTACCGCTCGTCGGGGCCCGGCGGCCAATCGGTCAACACCACCGACAGCGCGGTCCGCATCACCCACCTTCCCACCGGCCTCGTCGTCATCCAGCAGGACGAGAAATCGCAGCACAAGAACAAGGCCAAGGCCTTGAAGGTGCTGCGTACCCGCCTCTACGAGCTGGAGCGCGAGCGGCTCGCTTCGGAGCGGGCGGGCGCGCGCAAGTCGATGGTCGGCTCGGGCGACCGCTCCGAGCGCATCCGCACCTACAATTTCCCGCAAGGGCGGGTCACCGACCATCGCATCAACCTGACCCTCCACCGCCTCCCCGAAATCCTCGAAGGCCAGCTCGACGACCTGATCGGCGCGCTGGCCTCTGAGGACGAGGCCGAGCGCCTGGCGAGCCTCGATGAGCAATGAAGGGGGTCTTCTCCGTCCTGGAAAAGGCCGAAGGCGGGAGAGGCAGAGGCAGAGGCAGAGGCAGAGGCAGAGGGAGGCGGACCCCCATCGCCGTTCCCTTATAAGGGAGCTGCCTTATAAGGGAAAGCAGCGGAGCAGTCGCATTTGCGTCCGCGCGTCGGTGGCGCGATGAAGGTCCGTGCCGCCCTCGCCGATGCGGCCGCTCGGCTGGGCGAGAGCGACACCCCGCGCCTCGATGCCGAATTGCTCATGGCGCATGCGCTCGGCGTCGAGCGCGAAACGCTGCTGCTGCACCGCCTCGACGACCCCGCGCCCCCCGCTTTCGAAGCCCTCCTCGCCCGCCGCCTCGCCTGTGAGCCGATCGCATATATCACGGGCCGCCGTGCCTTCTGGACGATCGCGCTGGAGGTCGGCCCGGGCGCCCTCGTCCCGCGTCCCGACAGCGAGACGCTGATCGAGGCGGCGATCGCTTATTTCGGCGAGCGGAGCCCGGCGCGCATCCTCGATCTCGGCACCGGGCCGGGCACCTTGCTGCTCGCGGCCCTCGACCAGTGGCCGCGAGCGACCGGGCTCGGCGTGGACGCTTCGGCAGAAGCGCTGGCTTATGCCCGCCGCAACGCGGGACCCCGCGCCGAATTCCGCCTGGGCGATTGGACCGAAGGGCTCGACGGGCGCTTCGACCTCATCCTGTGCAATCCGCCTTATGTCGCCAACGGCGCCGCGCTGCCGCCCGAAATCGCCCTCCACGAGCCCGCCGGCGCGCTCTTCGCCGGCCCCGACGGACTCGACGCCTATCGCGCGCTGGCGCCGCGACTGGCGTCTTTACTGGCGCCCGAGGGCGTGGTTTGTGTGGAGATCGGCGCGGGACAGTTGATTTCCGCAACATCGATCTTCGCCGCACAGGCATTCACGATAGAGTCTCGAAGAGACCTTAGCGGGATAGAGCGGTGCCTTCTTCTCACCCTCGATCGACGATAGTGTTTTTTCACTTGGATTTGGCGGAGCGCCTGTCTACATAGGGTTTCAGGGACGGGGCCAACCACAGCAGAGGATGCGTGAGGGCCCGACGTCGCCGACCCCCGATTGTCTATCGCTTGCAAAGGAGCGGTTTTTTCGGAGCGGTGGCAGGAGCCGCATGTTGCGGCCCTTGCCTCTTGGGTTGCGCTAATTGGAGGCCGGGAAGGGCCCGGCCGGTAGGGGCAGAGTAAACCACCCTTGGTGAGGATTTTCGTTTGATCAACAATCGTCAGGGCGGCCGCAGGCGCGGCCGCGGCGGCGGCGGCGGTGGACCGCCACGCAGCACAAATCCCGGACCCGGCAATCGCCAGGACAACAGGCAGCGCGGCAATGCCGCGCAGCTTCTGGAAAAGTATAAGGGCATGGCCCGCGACGCCCAGATGCAGGGCGACCGCGTCCAGACCGAAACCTTTCTCCAATATGCGGACCATTATTTCCGCGTGCTCAACGAGAGCCGCGCCCGCTTCGAGGAGCAGCGCCCCCGTCAGCGCGACGATTATGAGGGCGACGACGACTATCAGGACAACGAAGCCGGCCGCGACGCGCCCGAACGCGACGGGGGCGAACGCGACGGGGGCGAACGCGATGGGGGCGAGCGCGATCCCGGCGAGCGCTACGCCGAGGAGAATGAGGGCCGCGAGGACGAGCCCCGCCGCGAGCGCGAGCCGCGCGCCGGGCGCGCGCCGAGGCCCGAGCGCGAAGCGCGTCCGGAGCGCGACGACCGCAACGGCGATTATCGCGCCACCGCCACCCGCCGTCCGCGCACGCCGCGTCCGGTCGAGGCGGACGAAAGCGAGGGCGCCAGCGAGCGCATCTCGCTCGACGTGCTGCCGCCGGCCATCTCCGCCGCCAACGAGGAGGAGCCGGCCCGCCC
>JBKJZJ010000196.1:0-2935 GCA_046715355.1 Allosphingosinicella sp.
CATTTGTTTGTGGGGGTGTGGGGGGTTTATTGAACTAAGCGGGTTTTTTCGCTGCTGGGTTTGGGGGAGGGGCCCTGGGGGCGCGGCTTGCGGCGCGGGCGCCGGACGCCGCTCCGCCCGCCGAGGAAGCCCCCGCTTTCAACCCCGGCCCGGCCGACGATCAGCCCATCGTCCCCGACAGCGAGTTCGAGGCGGCGATGCCGGCTTTGCCCGAGGTCGGCGCCGACCCCGATCCGATGGCGCCGCTGGAGCCGATCCCGCCCGGCGCGCCGCCCTTCCCGCCCGAGCCCGGCCCGGTCGAGGACACGCCCTTGGGGGACCCCGCTTTGGCCGAGCCGCTGCCGCCGCTTTCGAGCTTCGACGTCCAGCCCGCCGGCGCGGAGCCGGCAGCCTCCGACGAGGAAGGCGAGGCGGTGCGGGTGCGCTACAGCCTGGTCGTCGAGGGCATGGCCGAGACCGGCCTCGAAGAGCGGTTCCGCGACCTTTCCGCGCTCGACGACGCCGCAGGCGAGGCGGTCAACGGCGCGATGATCGCCGCCCGCGCCGAGGAGGACGTCGCGCTCGTCGTCCGGCTGCTCCGCTCCGAAGGCTATTATGACGCCGTCGCCACCTCGGCGATCGAGCAATTGCCGGGCGAGAGCGATGCGCCGGGCCGGCTCAGGGTGACGATCACCGTCGCCGCCGGCAATCGCTACAATTTCGGCAATATCACGCTCGCCGGGCCGGACACCGAGCCGCCGGGCCTGGCGCGCGGCTTCCTGCCGCTCACTTCGGGCAGTCCGATCCGCGCGGTCGACGTCGAGGCGGCCGAGGCCAATGTGCTGCTCCGCCTGCCGCAGGAGGGCTACCCCTTCCCCGAGCTCAGCGTCCGCGACATCGTGCTCGACCCCGACACCAGGCTCGGCGACTATACGCTGCCGCTCAATCCCGGGCCCCGGGCGCGCTTCGCCGGCTTCACCACCGAGGGCCGGCTCGCCTTCGACGCCGAACATGTCGGCGTGCTCGCCCGCTTCCGCCGCGGCGAGCTTTACGACCGCCGCAAGGTCGACGACCTCAGGGAGGCGATGGTCTCGACCCGCCTGTTCAGCACGGTCTCGGCCGAGCCGGTGCTGACCGGCGAGAGGGCCGAGGACGGCACCCAATATGTCAACATCCTGGTCCGCCAACAGGCCGGCCCGGCCCGCTCGCTCGACGCCAGCGCCGGCTTCAGCACGGGCGAGGGCATCCGGCTCGAGGGCGCCTGGGAGCATCGCAACCTGTTCCCACCGGAAGGCGCGCTGCGCGTCGCCGCGATCGCCGGAACCAAGGAGCAGAATGTCTCGGTCCGCTTCCGCCGTAACAATTGGGGGCAGCGCGACCGCGCTTTGCTGCTCCAGCTCGACATCGGCCGGCGCGATTTCGAGGCCTTCCAGGGCTATACGGCGCGGCTCTACGGCCTCATTTCGCGGGAATCGACGCCAATCTGGCAGAAGCGCTGGACCTATGCCTATGGCGCCGAGCTCCTCGCCACCAACGAGAATCGCAACGGCACGGCAACCATCTCGCTCTCCGACGCCTATTTCATCGGCGGGCTGGTCGGCCAGCTCGGCTATGACCGCTCCAACAGTCTGCTCGATCCCACGCGTGGGTTCCGGCTGCTCGCCCGGGTCAATCCCGAAGCCTCGCTCCACGACGGGGCGGGTTTCTACGTCCGCAACCTGATCGAAGGCAGCGCTTATTATCCGGTCGGCGAGCAGTTCGTCATCGCCGGCCGCGCCCGCATCGGCTCGATCTTCGGCATCGCCCGCGACGATCTCGCGCCGTCGCGCCGGCTCTATGCGGGCGGCGGCGGCTCGGTGCGCGGCTTCGGCTTCCAGGAATTGGGGCCGCGCGACCTCGCCAATGTCCCGCTCGGCGGGCGCAGCCTCGCCGAATTCGCGCTCGAGGGCCGCTACCGCTTCGGCAATTACGGCGTGGTCGCCTTCGTCGACGCGGGCCAGGTCTACGAGGCCCAATATCCCACATTCGATTCGATGCGCTTCGGAATCGGCATAGGCGGGCGCGTCTATACCAATTTCGGCCCGGTCCGGGTCGACGTCGCGACGCCGATCGGGCGGCGGCAGGGCGAGACCCTGATCAACGTCTACGTCTCGATCGGGCAGGCCTTCTGATGGCGGCCGCGGCGCCCGAAGCGACGGAGACCGTGGTCGTGCGGCGGCGCGCGCTGGGCTGGACCATCGCCAAATGGACGGGGATCGTCTTCGCCACGCTGCTGGCGCTGATCGCCGCCTTCCTGCTCTGGCTCAACAGCGAGGCCGGGCACCGCTTCATTGTCGAGCGCATCAACGCGATGGAGACGACCTCCGGGCTCAAGGTCCATGTCGGGCGGATCGAAGGCTCCATCTTCGGGCGGCTGACCGTCCACGATCTCACTCTGTCCGATCCGCGCGGCGCCTTCGTCAGCGCGCCGCGGGCGGAGCTCGATTACCGCCCCTTGCCCTATCTGTTCGGGGGCCGCATCGACATACGCGATCTCGACATCCCCGAGGCGCGGCTGCTGCGCGCGCCCAGGCTGCGCCCCGGCGATCCCAATGCGCCGCTGCTCCCCGACATCAGCCTCGATATCGCGCGATTCCATGTCGGCCGGCTGACGATCGATCCGGCGGTGACCGGGCGGCGCCATCTGCTCTCGCTCGACGGCCGCGTGACGATCGCCGACCGGCGCGCCCAGGTGACGCTCGACGCCGCGGCATTGCGCGCGGCGGGCCTTGCCGGGGGGGACCGGCTGCATCTCGTGCTCGATGCCGTGCCGTCGGCCAACCGGCTCGACATCGCCCTCGACCTGCGCGGGCCGGGCGACGGCTTCCTCGCCGGCATGATCGGCACCGACCGCGCGGTCGCCGCCAGCATCAACGGCCGCGGCACCTGGGCGAGCTGGCAGGGCCGCGCGCGCGCC
>JBKJZJ010000197.1:0-2689 GCA_046715355.1 Allosphingosinicella sp.
CCGCGCCCGTCCCGCCGCCGCCCGCCGCCGAGCCCGCGCCCGCGCCTGCGCCGGCCGAGCAGCCCGCCGCGACGACCTCGATCCTGCCCTGGATCATCGGCGCCGCCGCGCTGCTCATCCTCGCTCTTGGCTTCCTCGCCATCCGCCGCCGCCGTCCGGCCGAGGCCTCTTATGAGGAGACCTACGAGGAGACGCCGGCCGTCGAGGCGCCCATCGCGCCTTATGCCGAGCCGGCGCTCGCCGCCGCGCCCTTCGCGCCCGAGCCGACCTTCAGCCGGGCGGACGTCGCCGAGCCCGACGGCCAGGATTACGAGACCGTCACCGCCGCTTCGATCGAGGAAGTCGAGATCGTCCGCTCCGACGCCGCCGACGTCGAGGCGCTGGCCGCCGATTCCACGCCGGTCGCCGGCCGGCCGTGGATCGAGTTCCTGCTGCGGCCGCTGCGCGCCGGCACCAGCCGCGACAATGCCATCGTCCAGTTCGAGCTGACCGTCGGCAATACCGGGTCGGTGCCGGCCAGGGACGTCAGGATCTCGACCTGGGTGGTCGCCGCCGGCGAGGGCACCGACATGGAGCGCTCGCTGATCGAGCCGCCCGCCGACGCCACCCATAACGAGATCGACATCGCCGCCGGCGACGGCGCCCGCGTCGAGGCCAAGATCGCCATGTCCAAGGAGGGGCTCGACGCGCCGGTGCTGCCGGTGGTGGTCGCCGACGCCCGCTACACCCTGCCCGACGGCAGCGAGGGCCGCACCCACGCCTCCTTCGCGGTCGGCGTGCCGGAGGAGGACGGAAGCGCGCTCCAGCCGTTCCGCGTCGACGGTTCGTCGGGGCTTCGCGAGAATGTCGAGGCCCGTCTCTACGGCGAGCCAGAACGCGTCTAGGACCGGACATCCCTCACGCGAGGGAAGGGCGGCTCCGCGAGGGGCCGCCCTTTTTCTTTTAGGTCTCGGCCTTCAGCGACGCCATGTCGATGACGAAGCGATATTTGACGTCGCTCTTCAGCATCCGCTCATAGGCCTCCTCGATCCGCTGGATCGGGATCATCTCCACCTCCGACACGATGCCCTTCTCGGCGCAGAAATCGAGCATCTCCTGAGTCTCGGCGATGCCGCCGATCAGCGAGCCGGCGAGGCTGCGCCGCCTGAAGATCAGGTTGCCGACGCTCGGGCTGGGGTGCGGCTCGGCCGGCACGCCGACCAGCACCATCGTGCCGTCGCGCTTCAGGAGAACCATGAATGCGTCTAGATTGTGCGGCGCCGCGACCGTGTTCAGGATGAAATCGAGGCTGTTCGCCTGCCCTTTCATCTCGTCGCGATTCTTCGAGATCACGACCTCGTCGGCGCCCAGCGCGCGCGCGTCCGCCGCCTTGTCGGGCGAGGTGGTGAAGGCGACGACATGGGCGCCGAGCGCCTTGGCGAGCTTGATCCCCATATGCCCCAGGCCGCCGATCCCGACCACGCCGACCCGGTGGCCTGGCCCTACGTTCCAATGCTTCAGCGGCGACCAGGTGGTGATCCCCGCGCAGAGCAGGGGCGCCGCCGCGGCCAGATCGGCCTCCGAATGACGGACCTTGAGCACGAATTCCTCTCGCACCACGATCCGGTCCGAATAGCCGCCAAGACTATTGTCGCCGGTGACTCGGTCGGGGCTGTTATAGGTGCCGGTGAGCCCGGTCTCACAAAATTGCTCGAGCCCTTCCCGACAGGAGGCGCAGCTCTGGCAGCTGTCGACCAGGCAGCCGATTGCGGCAAGATCGCCCGCCTTGAATTTGGTCACATCGGGGCCGACCGCGCTCACCCGGCCGACGATCTCGTGGCCCGGGACGCAGGGGTAGACCGTTCCCGGCCATTCGCTGCGCACGGTGTGCAGGTCCGAATGGCAGACGCCGCAATAGAGGATGTCGATCGCGACATCGTTGGACCTGAGCTCCCGCCGCTCGAAGGTGAAGGGGAGCAGCGGCGTTTCCGCCGATTTTGCGGCGTAACCGTAAGCAATGGCCATGGGGTGGGGTCCTTGGGGAAAGGGCAGGGCGCCTCGTCTCTAGGCGAACCGCGCGCATGAAAAAAGGGCGGCGCCTCGCGGCACCGCCCTCTATCGTCATTCCGGCGAAGGCCGGGATCTCAGCGAGAATAAGCTCAGCCCTCCTCCCCGAGATCCCGGATCAAGTCCGGGATGACTCCGCGCGCGCCGTTCCGGCGCTGCGGGTCACTTGAGCTCGACGGTGCCGCCGGCTTCCTCGATCTTCTTCTTGATCTCTTCGGCCTCGGCCTTGTTCACGCCTTCCTTGATCGGCTTGGGCGCGCCCTCGACCAGCGCCTTGGCCTCGCCGAGGCCGAGCTGGGTGATCGCGCGCACTTCCTTGATCACGTTAATCTTCTTGCCGCCGTCGCCGGTGAGGATGACGTCGAACTCGGTCTTTTCCTCGGCGGCCGGTGCGGCAGGGCCGGCGGCGGTGGGAGCGGCCGCGACGGCCGCTGCGGCCGAAACGCCCCACTTCTCCTCGAGCGCCTTGGCGAGATCCGCGGCTTCGAGAACGGTCAGCTCGCTGAGCTTGTCGACAAGGGAATTGATGTCAGCCATGTTAAGTCTCCATATTCCTGGGCGTGTCCGCCCATCGGTTCAGTTCAAAGTCGAAAGGATACGCGACTTCTTTGGCCGCGAAGGCGCCGATCACCCGGGCCAGCAA
>JBKJZJ010000198.1:0-3451 GCA_046715355.1 Allosphingosinicella sp.
CGGCATCGGCCTGTCGCTGACCGCGCGGCCCGGCCCGGTGCCGGCCGCCGGCACGCCGGTGGCGACGCGGGGCGATCCGGCCGCCGAAAGCCAGGGCTTCCTCCTCGCCCTGCTCGGCGCGATGCTCGGCGGGCTGATCCTCAACATCATGCCCTGCGTCTTCCCCATACTCAGCCTCAAGGCGCTCAATCTCGCCCGCGCCGGCGAGACCCAGAGCGGGGCGCGGCGCGAGGCGCTCGCCTACAGCGCCGGCGTGATCGCCACCTGCCTCGCTCTGGGCGGGCTGCTGCTCCTGCTCAAGGCAGGCGGGATGGTGGCGGGCTGGGCCTTCCAGCTCCAGGACCCCAGGGTGATCCTGCTGCTGCTCCTGCTCGTCACCGCCATCTCGCTCAATCTTGCCGGTCTGTTCCGCCTGCCCATGCTGACCGGCGGCGGCAAGCTCGCGGCGCGCGGCGGCCTGGCCGGCGCCTTCTTCACCGGCGCGCTCGCCGCCTTCATCGCGACGCCCTGCACTGGTCCCTTCATGGGCGCGGCCTTGGGCGCGACGCTCCTCCTGTCTCCCGCCGCCTCGCTCGCTTTGTTCGCCGGGCTCGGGCTCGGCATGGCGCTGCCGTTCCTCGCCTTGGGCTTCATTCCCGCTTTGCGCCGCCGCCTGCCCAGGCCCGGCAAGTGGATGGCGACCTTCCAGCGCATCCTCGCCGTGCCGATGTTCCTGACCGCGCTCGCGCTGGCCTGGGTGCTGGGTCGCCAGACCGGCGTCGATGGCATGATCCTGGGCCTTGCCGGCGCGCTGCTGCTCGGCCTCGCTTTGTGGTGGGTAGGACGCGGCGGCCGCTGGTTCGCCTGGGCCCTGATCCTCGCCGCCGCGGCGCCGATCCTCCTCGTCCGGGCCACGCCCGCCGACCAGCGGCCGGTCGAAAGCCCGCTCCCCGCCGAACGGTTCAGCGAGGGCCGTCTCGCCCAATATCGCGCCGCGAGTACCCCGGTCTTCCTCTATTTCACCGCCGACTGGTGCCTCAACTGCAAGATCAACGAGCGCGGCGCGCTCGCCTCGGCCGAGGTGGCAGCGCATTTCCGCGCGCGAAACATCAAGGTGATGGTCGGCGACTGGACCGTGGGCGACCACGAAATCGGCCGCTTCCTCGAACGCCACGGCCGGGTGGGCGTGCCGTTCTACCTCTATTACGCCCCCGGCCGGCCGCCGCAGGTGCTGTCGCAGATCCTGACCGTCGGGGCGCTGATGGGGCTGTAGATCCTCCCCGGGACGGGGAGGATCGCCCTACGGCCGCTGCCAGACCTTCTGTCCGGCGACATAGGTCTCCAGCACCCGCGTCTCGCGGATCGCCCGCTGGTCGTGGATCTGGAAGATGTCGCGGTCGATGAAGATGAAATCGGCCATCCGCCCCGGCTCCAGCGTGCCGAGCCGGTCCTCGGCGAAGCCGGCGAAGGCGGCGCCGCGGGTGAAGGCGGCGAAGGCCTGCTCCATCGACAGGCGCTGCTGGGGGAGCCAGCCGCCGGGCGGCTGCCCCTGCGCATCCTCGCGGCTCACCGCCGCGGCGAGGCCCGGGAAGGGATTAGGGCTCTCGACCGGAAAGTCCGAGCCGAACGCCAAAGGCGCGCGATTGTCGAGCATGGTCCGCCAGGCATAGGCGCCCTGGAGCCGTTCGATCCCCATCCGCGCCTCCGCCATCAGCCGGTCGGAGGTCTGGTGGACGGGCTGCATCGAGGCGATGATCGAGTTGCGGCCGAAGCGCGGCAGATCGGCGGGGTCGACCACCTGGGCATGCTCGATCCGCCAGCGCCGGTCGCCCGAATAGGTCAGGGCCAGCTCCTCGATCGCGCCGAGCAGCTGGGCGTTGGCCTCGTCGCCGATGGCGTGGACGGCGACCTGGAAATTGTCCATCGCCGCCCGGCTCATCATGTTCTTGAGCTCGGTGTCGTTGACCAAAGGCAGGCCGCGCTGGCCGGGCGCGTCGCGATAGGGCGCCTTCAGCCAGGCGCCGCGCGAGCCCAGGGCGCCGTCGAAATAGAGCTTCACGCCGACCATCCGAAGCCGCCCGTCATAGAGCCAGGGGGTCGGCCCCGTCCCCGCCACCGCGAGCAGGTTCTCGATTCCGGAGGCGTAGGACAGGATGCGGATCCTGAGGCGCCCCGCGTCGCCGGCGCGGCGCATCACCGCCCAATCCTGCGCGCTCGTCCCCATGTCGGCGACGCTGGTGATGCCGACGGAGAGCAATATCTCCTGAGCCCGGATCAGCGCCTGGTCGCGCTGGCTCGGCACCGGCGGCGGCACCGCGCCCTCCACCAGCCGCATCGCCGCGTCGACGAAGATGCCCGAGGGGTTGCGGCCGGTTCGCTCGATCCGCCCGCCCGCCGGCGCCTGGCTGGCGGCGGTGACACCCGCCTCGCGCATCGCCAGGCTGTTCGCCCAGCCGGCATGGCCGTCGACCCGCTTGAGCCAGACCGGCCGGCCGGCGACGGCGGCGTCGAGGTCGGCGGCGGCGGGGAAGCGGCCCAGCCCCCAGCGCTCCTGGTTCCAGCCGCGCCCGACGATCCAGCGTGGGCTGGGGTTGGCGGCGGCATAATCCCGGATCCGCGCCTGCGCCTCGGCGAGGCTGTTGGTGTCGGAAAGGTCGATGAGCAGGGCGCCCATGCCGAGCCCCATGACATGGCCGTGCGCGTCGACGAGGCCGGGGATCAAGGTCCGCCCGCGCCCGTCGATCTGGAAGCGCGCGCGCGGCCGGCGGTCGCCGGGCTCGAACAATTGCCGCACCTTGCCGTCGTCGCCGATCCACATCGCGGTGAAGCGGAACAGCCGCCCGTCCTCGCGCAACGTATAGCCGTTGACGTTCTCGACCAGCAGGTCGGCGAAGGCGGGGCTCGCGCCGAGCAGCAGGGCGGCGAGGAAGAGGAGGATGCGTTTCATGGCCCCGGCGATAAGGCCAGTTTGCCCGTCGCGCCAGATGGTCCGATCATCGTCGAGGTGATGCGATCGCCCGCGGGTGACTGCTCCAGACCGTCCCATCCGGCCGCGATCGAGTGAGGGACAATTGCCGGGGACAGTTACCCCTGCGACCTGAAGACGACCCCCATTAGCATCAGGACGGCGATAAACAGGCAGACGATCAGCAGCAAAGCGAGGGTAGACCAGATATTCCGCGATACGTATCTGAAGAGCCCGGAAAGCATCGACCCGAATATGGCCCAAAAGGAGCCGCCACTCACTCGCGCCTCGTATGCCGCCCCGACCAACAAGGGGCCAAACACGCACGCGGAAAACGCGAACAAGAGTGCGATCACCCACATGTGGAGACTGTTGCAGAAACGGAATGATATGCAACCCGCGGGTGGGGGCCGGCTTAGCGTCCACCCGGTCGCGATCGACTAGAGAGCGTGGGTGATCTCCACGTAACCTCAGAGTCATCCCGGCGAAGGCCGGGACCCATGAACT
>JBKJZJ010000199.1:0-8456 GCA_046715355.1 Allosphingosinicella sp.
ATCGACTTCCAGCTCGAATTCCAGCCGGTCGCCTTCCTGGAGCGTCTGGATGCCGGCGCGCTGCATCGCCGAGATGTGCACGAACGCATCCGGCTGCCCGTCGTCGCGGGTGATGAAGCCGAAGCCCTTGGTCGCGTTGAAGAACTTGACCGTTCCGGTCGCCTTCTCGCCGGTCAGCTCGCGCTGCGGTCCGCGCTCGCGCGGCTCGCGCTCCTCGACGGGAAGCGGATCGCCCTCGATCTTGAGGTCGGTCGCCGGCACCCGGCCGCCGCGGTCCACCAAAGTGAATTCGAGCGGCTGGCCCTCGGCGAGGCCGGTGAGCCCGGCCTGCTCGACCGCGCTGATATGGACGAACACGTCCTCGCCGCCATCGTCGCGGACGATGAAGCCGAAGCCTTTCTGGCCGTTGAAGAATTTGACGACGCCCTTGGCCTCGCCGACGACCTGGGGGGGCATGCCGCCGCCGGCGCCGCCGCCGCGGAACCCGCCGCCGCCGCCACCGCCGCCGCGATAGCCGCCGCCACCGCCACCGCCACCGAAGCGGTCACCGCCGCCGCCGAAGCGGTCGCCACCGCCGCCACCGAAGCGGTCGCCGCCGCTCCTCTCTCCGAATCCGCCGCCACCGAAGTTGCCGTCTTCACCGAAACCGTCGCGCTTGTCTCTGCCGCGCCCGCCGCGCTCTCCGCGGCGCCCTCTGTCGAAACCCATCCGTTCTATAACTTTCGTGCCCGTACCCCTGTCAAAACCGCCGCGCCGGGCTGAAACGCGCAAAGGCCTTTGGCGCCGGAAGGACGCACCGGCGACTCACATAGACGAAAATATCCAATCCCGCGAGCGCTTTTGGCTGTGGATTGTTTTTGACGTGCGCCCGCCGGATTGCCCCGGCGCCCGGCTTCATGCATTGGCGCACGAACGCTAGGTCACGGAGACGGATATGATCGAGGCACTCAGCATCTTCGCGCAACCCGAAGCCTGGGTCGCGCTGGCCACTTTGGTCGTGCTCGAGATCGTGCTCGGCATCGACAATCTGGTGTTCATCTCGATCCTGTCGAACCGGCTGCCCAGGGAGCAGCAGGCAAAGGCGCGCAAGATCGGCATCACCATCGCTTTGGGGCTGCGCCTCGTCCTGCTGCTCGGCCTCGCCTGGATCGTCAATCTCACCACCACCGTCTTCGACCTCGGCCTGACCGGCCCCCTAAGCGAACATGGCGAGCCGGTGTTCGAGACCGCTTTCTCCTGGCGCGACATGATCATGGTCGCGGGCGGCCTCTTCCTGGTCTGGAACGCGACCAAGGAGATCCACCATTCGATCGACGCCCACCCGACCGACGAGCTGCTCGACAAGAAGGGCAGCCGCGCGCTCACCATGGCCGCGGCGATCGCCCAGATCGGCCTCCTCAACATGGTCTTCTCGATCGATTCGATCCTGACCGCGGTTGGGATGAGCGACGACGTACCGGTGATGGCGGCGGCGATCATCATCTCGGTCGGCGCGATGCTGCTCGCCGCCGAGCCGCTGGCCCGCTTCGTCGACGACAATCCGACGGTGGTGATGCTGGCTTTGGCCTTCCTTATGATGATCGGCGTGGTGCTGATCGCCGACGGCTTCGGCGTGCATGTGCCCAAGGGCTATGTCTACGCCGCCATGGCTTTTTCCGGCGGGGTCGAGACGCTCAACATCCTCGCCCGCAAGCGGCGCGAGAGGAAGGCGGCCAAAGCCGGGGCACCAGGCCAGCCCATTGAGAGTTAAGGTTTCCGAGCCTATGCGAACATCATGAGCGTCTATTTCCACGAAGAGGACCTGCCCGAGGGCGCGCTCGGGCCCGGGCCGGTCGCGGTCGACACCGAGACGATGGGGCTGCAACCGGGGCGCGACCGGCTCTGCCTGGTGCAGATCGCGGACGGCCGCGGCGACGAGCATCTCGTCCGCTTCGGCCCCGGCAGCGCCTATGAAGCGCCCGTCCTCAAGGCGGTGCTCGCCGATCCGGCGCGGTTGAAGCTCTACCATTTCGCCCGCTTCGACCTCGCCTCGATCCAGGCCTATCTCAATGTCATGGCGGCGCCGGTCTATTGCACCAAGACCGCCTCGCGGCTGATCCGCACCTATACCGACCGGCACGGCCTCAAGGACCTGGTCCGCGAAGTGCTCGGCCAGGAAATCTCCAAGCAGCAGCAAAGCTCGGACTGGGGCGCGTCCGAGCTTTCCGACGCGCAGAAGGATTATGCCGCCTCCGACGTGCGCTATCTCCACGCGCTGAAGGAGAAGCTCGACCTCCGGCTGGCGCGCGAGGGACGCACGGCGTTGGCCCAGGCCTGCTTCGATTTCCTTCCCCACCGCGCCGCATTGGATCTCGCCGGCTGGGCCGAGCAGGACGTTTTCGCCCATGTCTGATACGTCAACGTCTGAGGCATGACATGTCGATCCAGGCCGACACCGAGCGGCGGCAGAAGCGCGGCTGGGCGCGCCCGGGCGGCTCGCACGACAAGCTCGTGCGCACGCTCAAGATCGTGCTGCCCGCGCTGATCGGCGTCGTCCTCGCCTTCCTCTTCTTCGCGCCGCTCGAGGAGAAGCAGGAGGTCAGCTTCGTCCTCGACAAGCACAAGGTGGAGACCGCCGAGGAGCGGCTGCGGCTGACCCAGGTCACCTATCGCGGCCAGGACAATGAGGGGCGGCCGTTCGTCCTCTCCGCCCGCTCGGGCGTGCAGCAGACCTCGGCCGTCCAAATCGTCGACATTCACGACATGAACGCGCAGATCCAGCTCGACGGCGGCCCCGCCCGGCTCGAAGCCGCGCGCGCCCAATATCAGATGGAGCGCAACCATGTGAACGTGCTTGGTCCGATCACCTTCACCGCCGCCGACGGCTATCGCATCCAGACCCGCGACGTGAACGTCGACCTGCGCGCGCGCACCATGCGGAGCCGGGGATCGGTCGAGGGCCGGATGCCGCTCGGCACCTTCACCGCCGGGGGGCTTCAGGTTGATCTTCCCAACCGCACCGTCGTCCTGACCGGGCGCGCGCGCTTGCATATCGTGCAGGGCGGCCTCAGATGAGGAAAGTGACCCGCTTTCGCCTCCTCGCTCTGCTGCCGCTGCTCGCGGTCGCCCCCGCCGCCGGCCAGCGGTCCGGATCGGGCTTCAACAGCAACGCGCCGGTCGATATCGACGCCGACCGGATCGAGGTGCAGGACCGCGCCGACCGCGCCATCTTCTCAGGGAATGTCGTGGCGCGGCAGGGCAATATGCAGATGAACGCGGCGCGGGTCACCGTCGCTTACACCAACTCCAACGGGGTCCAGGTCGAGCGGATCGAGGCGAGCGGCGGCGTCACCCTGCGCACGCCGTCCGAGACCGCGCGCGGCAATTTCGCCATTTACGACGTCGACCGCCGGATCGTGACCATGATCGGCGGCGTCCACCTGACGCAGGGGTCCAACCGCGTCCAGGGCGGCCGGCTGGTGCTTGACCTCAACAGCCACCGCGCGGTGATGGACGGCGGCGGCACCGGCGGCCGGGTCAGCGGCCGCTTCACCGTCCCGCAGCGCTCGGGAGGCAATTGACGAGAGCGCCCAGCGGCGCGCGCGCCATCCGGAATTTCCATGCATAAAGCTTGCCAGTTGAGGCTTGGCCGCGCTTCCCCTAAGGCGGCCAAGGGGATAGCGGAGCAGGCATGAACGACAGCGTTGCCATGGAAAGGCCGAACACCGACGCCGCGCTGAGCGATACGTCGCACGGCCTCTCGGTCGTCTCGATCGCCAAGTCCTACGACAAGAAGGCGGTGCTCTCCGACGTCTCGCTGGGCGTCGACCGCGGCGAGGTGCTCGGCCTGCTCGGCCCAAACGGCGCCGGCAAGACCACCTGCTTCTATTCGATCATGGGCCTGGTGAAGCCCGACAGCGGCCGCATCCTCCTGGACGGCCAGGACATAACCGGCCTTCCCATGTACCGCCGCGCGATCCTCGGCATCGGCTATCTGCCGCAGGAGACCTCGATCTTCCGCGGCCTCACCGTCAGCCAGAACATCATGGCCGTGCTCGAGGTCGCCGAGCCCGACAGACACGCGCGGGCGGAACGGCTCGAGCAATTGCTGGCCGAATTCCATATCGAGCCGCTGCGCGACGCGCCGGCCATGGCCTTGTCCGGCGGCGAGAGGCGGCGCTGCGAGATCGCCCGCGCGCTCGCCGCCAGCCCCTCGATCATGCTGCTCGACGAGCCCTTCGCCGGCATCGACCCGATCTCGATCCAGGACATTCGCGACCTGATCGTGGACCTCAAGAAGCGCAATATCGGCGTGCTGATCACCGATCACAACGTCCGCGAGACCCTCGACATCGTCGACCGCGCCTGCATCATCTATGGCGGCCAGGTCCTGTTCGCCGGCTCGCCCGAGGCGCTCGTCGCCGACGAGAATGTCCGCCGCCTCTATCTCGGCGAGAGTTTCGAGCTTTAGAGATGCTCTGCCCCCTTCGTCATCGCGAGGAGCGGAGCGAGCCAGGACCGGGGACAGTTACTAGTAACTGTCCCCATTCCATCGTCGGGGACTGATCATGGCGCTCGGCCCCCGCCTCGACCTTCGCCAATCCCAATCGCTGGTGATGACGCCGCAGCTCCAGCAGGCGATCAAGCTGCTGGCGCTCTCCAACCTCGAGATCGAGGGCTTCATCGCCGAGGAACTGGAGAAGAACCCCCTGCTCGAGACCGGCGGCGAGGCCGAGCCTGCGGCCGAACCGGGGTCCGAGGCGGAAGCCCCGGATTTCGACACCGAGATCATTCCCGAAGCCGACGCGGCGGGGGGCGAGGGCGCGCTCGACCTCGACCTCGACCATGAGAATCTCCACCAGGACAGCCAGACCGATTCCATGCGCGGCATGGATGGCGGCCTCGGCCTCGGCGGCGAGAGGATGAGCGGCGGCGGCTCCGGAGAGGGCCCCGATCTCGACGCCTTCGCGAGCGACCAGGTCTCGCTCCACGACCATCTCCGCCGCCAGGCCGGCGAAATGCTGTCCGGCGCCGACCTCGTCATCGCCGAGCAGATCATCGAGAGGATCGACGAGACCGGCTATTTCCTCGCGCCCCTGGCCGAACTCGCCCAGCGCCTCGGCGTGCCGCTCGCCGAGGCCGAGCGCATGCTCGCCATCGTCCAGACCTTCGACCCCGCCGGCATCGCCGCCCGCAACCTTTCCGAATGCCTCGCCTTGCAGGCCAAGGACGCGGACCGTCACGACCCGGCCATGGCCCGCCTGATCGCCAATCTCGACTATCTCGCCAAGGGCAATTTGGCCGCCCTGAAGCGCATCTGCGGCGTCGATGATGAGGACATGGCCGACATGATCCGCGAGCTTCGCGCCTATGATCCCAAGCCCGGCTGCCGGTTCATGACGAGCGAGCGCATCGACGCGATCACGCCCGACATCTTCGTCGCCCGGCGCGGCGGCGGCTGGGCGGTGGAGCTGAACGGCGCGACCCTGCCCAGGCTCCTCGTCAACCGGTCCTATTATCAGGAGCTCTCCAGCGGCCCGCAGGACAAGGCCTCCCGCGCGTGGCTCAACGAATGCCTGCAAAGCGCCAACTGGCTGATGAAAGCGCTCGACCAGCGCGCCCGCACCATCGTCAAGGTCGCCACCGAGATCGTCGTCCACCAGGAAGGCTTCTTCCGCCACGGCGTCTCGCACCTCAAGCCGCTCACCCTGCGCGCGGTGGCCGAGACCATCGGCATGCACGAATCGACCGTCAGCCGCGTCACCTCCAACAAATACCTCTCCTGCGACCGCGGCCTCTACGAGCTCAAATATTTCTTCACGAGCGGCATCCAGTCGAACGACGGCGGCGATGCGGCGAGCTCGGAAGCGGTCAAGAGCCGCATCAAGGCCCTGATCGGGGCGGAGGAGGCGACCGCGATCCTTTCCGACGACCAGCTGGTGGAGATGCTCAAGGCCGAAGGCTTCGACATCGCCCGCCGCACCGTGGCGAAATATCGCGAGGCGATCGGGCTTGGGTCTTCGGTGCAACGGCGCAGGCAGAAGGCGATCGGGAGGGCGGCTTGACCCTATGGACGCGAAAAAGTGTTGTCGCGCCCCAGCCCTTCTACGTTGCGGGCCGTCGGAGGACATGAAGCTGGAGACACTTCATGTCCCGCCCGAAGGCTCCATTGCGCCTTTGCCCAAAGACGCCCTCCAGACCCGCCAACGTCAACCTACCAAGTTGCTCGCCGCCGACCGACGGGCGCTCCTTTGCGCCCAATTTTCAGACTTGTCAAGACCCGTCATTTTCGGTAGAAAAAGGCCGCCTGAGGTGGTAACAAATGTCCGGGCATTTGGGAGGATGTATATAGATATGATATGTATGGATTGATTTGTATATATGGATATGTATATATAGGCAGCCAATCTGGCCGGTCAAATCACGTTTTTCGAGGGTGCAAAATGTCCGACATAGTGGGCAAGTGGGGTGATGAGGTGGCCGCGCGAGGGTTTGCGCAGGTCCCTAACTATCTCCTTCTGTTAAATCAGTTTTTGTCTGAGGATCGGCGCCTGAGCCCCACGGAGCTCCTGATACTCATGCAATTGGTGGGGGCATGGTGGAAGAAGGACGAGATGCCGTTTCCGGCGCTCAAGACGCTTGGAGTGAGGGCCGGGGTGTCTGATCGGCAGGCGCAGAGGGCCATTACCAAGCTTGAAACGGAGGGTTACCTGCGACGGGAAAAGAGGAAGCGCGGCCGGCTAATCGCATCCAACTCCTACAACTTGGAGCCGCTGGTTGGAGTGCTGAAGGAGGTAGCGAAGGCGTTTCCAAATGAGGCGCCCAGGAAGATAAAGGCTCGCCCGGCCTCTCTCCCGCAGGCCGCGGCGCCCACGAGGCGACTTAAACTCCCAAAGCGTGCAAAGAACTAGATGATGCGAATGGGGCTTACTTTCTTCGCCGCACTGACCCTCCTCGCCTCCTGCGCGGTCCCCGAAGCGCGGCTGCGCGCCGGCCTGGTCAATGCCGGCCTCCCACGCCCGCTTGCCGCCTGCATGGCCGAGCGGATGGTCGACCGGCTCTCGCTCGCCCAGCTCAGCCGCATCGGCGATCTGCCGCGCGCCACCTCCTCGGTCTCCGTCCAGCAATTCCTGCATCGGGTGCGCTCGCTCGGCGATGCGCGGATCCTCGGCGTCAGCTCGAGCTCGGCGGCCTTGTGTGCGGTGGGGCTGGGTTAGGCGAGGCTGCTTCCCAATCTTCGTCATGCTGAACTTGATTCAGCATCCATGAACATCGGCCTCCGCGAACTGACCGGCACGCGTGTTCATGGATCCCGGATCAAGTCCGGGACGACGCTGGAGTGGCGAACCCGTCCCGCCCTTCAAATGTAGGATTTTCTATGCTCCAATGGCGGGATGCGCCTACCGACATGCCTTCCCGCAGCCTCTGCGCTCTTGCGCGGCACCCGTCTTTTGCCCGGGAAGATGACACCCAGATGGGAGCTGTCATCTTCGTCACCTTCACCGCGCCGGCCCGCGGCTTTTTTTGCTCCAGGGAAGCCAAACCTATGAACCTTCCGCGCCGCCCCGGGGTGGATTCGCTCCCCCGCCTGTGCTTTAGGCCCGGCCCATGAACATCCACGAATATCAGGCCAAGGAGCTGCTCGCCAAGTTCGGCGTGCCGGTGCCGGACGGCCATGCGGCGATGAGCGTCGAGGAGGCGGTGGCGGCGGCCGCCAAGCTCCCGGGGCCGCTCTATGTGGTGAAGGCGCAGATCCATGCCGGCGGGCGCGGTAAGGGGAAGTTCAAGGAGCTGGGCCCCGACGCCAAGGGCGGGGTGCGGCTGGCGCGCACGCTCGACGAGGTGCGCGACGCCGCCGCCGAGATGCTCGGCAACACGCTGGTCACGATCCAGACCGGGCCCGCGGGCAAGCAGGTCAACCGGCTCTACGTCACCGACGGCGTCGATATCGCCCAGGAATTCTACCTCGCTTTGCTCGTCGACCGCAGGACGGGGCGGATCGCCTTCGTCGCCTCGACCGAGGGCGGCATGAACATCGAGGAGGTCGCCCACTCGACGCCGGAGAAGATCCACACCTTCTCGATCGATCCGGCGACCGGCTTCATGCCCCATCACGGCCGCACAGTCGCCCATGCGCTCGGCCTGGATGGCGACCTCAACAAGCAGGCGCAGAAGGTGGCGAAACTGCTCTACGAGGCCTTCACCGGCACCGACGCCGCGCAGATCGAGATCAACCCGCTCGCGGTCACGGACGACGGGCGCCTGCTCGTGCTCGACGCCAAAATCGGCTTCGATGCCAATGCCGAATTCCGCCACCCCGACCTCGAGGCGCTGCGCGACGACAGCGAGGAGGATCCGATGGAGCTGGAGGCGAGCCGCCACGACCTCGCCTACATCAAGCTGGACGGCGATATCGGCTGCATGGTCAACGGCGCCGGCCTCGCCATGGCGACGATGGACATCATCAAGCTGAACGG
>JBKJZJ010000200.1:0-9907 GCA_046715355.1 Allosphingosinicella sp.
CGTTATGGCCGTGGGTGAGGCAGATCATCACGACGGGCGCGCCCAGCGCGGGCAGCAGCACGCTCTTGCCCGGCAGGATCGCCCGACAGACCTCGAGCGCGCCGGCGAGCGAGATCGCCTGCCACACGAACAGGGCGGCGAGATAGGGCAGGGCCGCGAGCAAGGCGGCGAGCAGCAGGAAGGGCGGCGGATAATGCCAGCCGTAGAAGGGGACCTTGGGGTCGCCGTGCGCCGCCTGCTGCACCTGGTAATGCGCCGTCCAGTCCCACGCCGCGGGCGCGCGTCCGTCCAGCGCCATCTGCCCGGCCGTCCAGACGTTGGAGAAATCCGCGCCCAGCGGCCGTCCCCAGGCGTCGAGCGTGCCGTGCGCGGTCGCGAGAAGATAGAGCAAGGCGATGCCGGTCAGCGCGAGCGAGACCGTGGCGACCGCGCGGATGCGGTCGGCGGTCAGCCAGCTGCCGTCGCGGAGCCTCTCGATCATCGCCGACTTATGGGGCGGCAGGCGCCAAGGAATGGTTAATCGCGGGCGGTGAATCGGTTAGGCTCGCCGGCACGTCGGAGTCGGGCGGGGAGGGGGCCGCGCCAGCCTGGAGACGGCGCGGGCGGATTTCGCCGCCATATGATCCGGTGCACGGCCCTCGGCTTCGCCACTTGCCTAACGGCGGTGCGAGCGGCTAGGGCGGTGCACAACGAAGAACACCGCTAGGGAAAGGTGGACTATGAGCGAGACTTCCGACCGCGTTAAGAAGATCGTTGTCGAGCATCTGGGTGTCGAAGCGGACAAGGTCACCGAGGAAGCGAGCTTCATCGACGATCTGGGCGCGGACAGCCTCGACATCGTCGAACTGGTCATGGCCTTCGAGGAGGAGTTCGGGGTCGAAATACCCGACGACGCCGCCGAGAAGATCACCACCGTCAAGGACGCGATCGACTATATCGACCAGAACAAGGCGTAAACGCCTTCCACGTCGTCCGTCCGCCTGGCGGCAGTCGAGCCGGTCCATTGCAAAAGCGGCTCCCCGCCTTGGTTCGGGGAGCCGTTTGCCGTTAAGGAGTTGAGGAATGCGCCGTGTCGTCGTCACTGGTCTCGGGCTCGTAACGCCATTGGGCGGCGACGTGGAGACCAGCTGGAAGAACATCCTGGCGTCGAAGAGCGGCGCGGGCCGGATCACCATCTTCGATCCGGAAGATTATTCCTGCAAGATCGCCTGCGAGGTGAAGCCCGCCGATCACGAATATGGCTTCGATCCGGCCAAGAGGGTCGATCACAAGGTCCAGCGCCAGGTCGATCCGTTCATCGTCTACGGCATCGACGCCGCCGGCCAGGCGCTCGAGGATGCCGGTCTCACCGAGATGAGCGAGGAAGAGCGCTTGCGCGCGGGCGTCTCGATCGGCTCCGGGATTGGCGGCCTGCCGGGGATCGAGAAGGAATCGATCGTTCTTTACGAGAAAGGGCCGCGCCGGGTCAGCCCGCATTTCGTCCACGGCCGGCTGATCAACCTGATCTCCGGCCAGGTCTCGATCAAATACGGCCTGATGGGGCCCAATCACGCGGTCGTCACCGCCTGCTCGACCGGCGCCCATTCGATCGGCGACGCGGCGCGGATGATCGCGATGGACGATGCCGACGTGATGCTCGCCGGCGGCGCCGAGGCGGCGATCTGCCCGATCGGCATTGCCGGCTTCGCCCAGGCCCGGGCGCTGTCGACCAATTTCAACGATACCCCCGAACGGGCCAGCCGTCCCTATGACCAGGATCGCGACGGCTTCGTCATGGGCGAGGGCGCGGGCGTGGTCGTGCTCGAGGAATATGAGCATGCCAGGAAGCGCGGCGCCCATATCCATGCCGAGGTGGTCGGCTACGGCCTGTCGGGCGACGCCTATCACGTCACCGCGCCGCATCCCGAGGGCTCGGGCGCCTATCGCTCGATGGAAATGGCGATGAAGAAGTCGGGCCTCAATCTCTCCGACATCGACTATATCAACGCCCACGGCACCTCGACCCCGCTCGGCGACGAGCTCGAGCTGGGCGCGGTCCGCCGCCTGTTCGGCAATGCGATCGGCGATCTGTCCATGTCCTCGACCAAATCGGCGATCGGCCATCTGCTCGGCGGCGCCGGCGCGGTCGAATCGATCTTCTGCATCCTCGCGCTTCGCGACCAGATCGTGCCGCCGACGCTCAATCTCGACAATCCGAGCGAGGGCACGGCCGGCGTCGACCTGGTTCCGCATGTCGCCAAGCAGCGGCCGGTCAAAGCGGTGCTGAACAACAGCTTCGGCTTCGGCGGCACCAATGCCAGCCTGGTGATGAAGGCGGTCTAGGCCGGATGGACGAAGCGCCGGATCCCGTCCCGGCGCAGGCCGGACCCGAAAATAAGGCCGCCGCCGCTAGGATCTGGCCCTCCAGGAAGCTGCTGCTGATCCTCGTCCCGGGCGCCGCGATCCTCGCCGCCTTTCTCGCCGTCTGGCTGTTCTGGGCGGGTCCGGGGCCGGCCGCCGAGCCGAAGACGTTGATCGTCGCCGAAGGATCGAACCTGACCCGCGTCGCCGACCAGCTCGAGCAGGCCGGGCTGATCCGCGGCGCGGGTTCGTTCCGCCTGATGGCACGCGTCTTCGGCTCCGGCGATCCGATCCAGGCCGGCGAGTTCGTCGTCCCGCCCGGCACCAGCCCGGCCGCGCTCCTCGACATGCTCCAGCACGGCCGGCCGGTCAGGCGGCTGGTGATGATCCCCGAAGGCATGCCCTCGGTGCTCGTCCACGAGCGGCTGATGCGCAACCCCTACCTCACCGGCGCGATCCCGGTGCCGGAGGAGGGGAGCGTGCTGCCCAATAGCTATGCCTTCCGGCGCGGCGAGAGCCGGGCGGCGGTGCTGGCGCGGATGCAGGCGGCGATGCGGACCGAGCTCGCCCGGCTGTGGGCGCGGCGGCGGCCGGGGAGCGCGGTCGCCAGCCCGCGCGACGCCTTGATCCTCGCCTCGATCGTCGAGAAGGAGACCGGCAAGGCGTCGGAGCGGCGGCTGGTCGCCGGCGTCTATTCGAACCGGCTGAGGCGGGGCATGCCGCTCCAGGCCGATCCCACCGTCATCTATCCGGTGACGCGCGGGCGACCGCTCGGCCGGCGCATCCTGCGCTCCGAGCTGGACGCGGTGAACGGCTACAACACCTACAGGCGCGCAGGCCTGCCGGAGGGGCCGATCGCCAATCCAGGCCGCGCCGCGATCGCCGCCGTGCTCGATCCCGCGCCCACCGCCGCGCTCTATTTCGTCGCCGACGGCAGCGGCGGCCACGTCTTCGCGGAGACGCTCGCCCAGCACGAGGCCAATGTCGAACGCTGGCGCGCGCTCAGGCGGGCGCGCGGCGAGATGTGAGCCTCTAGTTCAGCCAGCCCTTGCGGTCGCCGACCATGGCGAGCCAGACCAGGAGGATCGCCACGAGAGTGACAACGCCCGGCATGACGAACGCCATATTGCCCTCGACCGCGCGGGCGTTGCTCATCCCGACGATCCAGACGCACTGGACCAGGACGGCGAGCAGCGACAGAACGAGCATCGGCTTGGCGAGGCGCTTCAGCATGACCAGCAGGAGAGTGCCGATGAGGCCGGCGAAGACCGCCACGGCGAAGGCCGCGGTGACCCAGCTCGGGACGCTCGCGGCAAGGTCGCGATAGGCCTGGTTCTGGCCGGCGAGCGGATCGCCGAACATGCCGACCTTGCTGAGGTACATATAGACGCCGAACGCATTCCAGGCGAGGCCGAGGACCGCCAGCAGGCGGAACCAGCCGGGGGCGCGCGCGCCGATCACATCGCTCATCATTTCCTCCCCTTGCTGGCTGCGAGACTGCTCGTTCCGGGGCCGGAATGCAACCGGATCAGAAGCGGCGGCGGATCGCCTCGCCAAGGGCGGCGGCGGGCGCGACCCTGACCTTGCCGGCCCCGGGATCGGCATGGATCATCAGCAAATCGTCGATCATCAGCCCTCCGCCCGCTTCGGTGAGGACGAGGTCGCCGCGCCGCGACGGCGCCCGGTCCGGCACGGCGGCGCCGATCCGGCGCTGCTGATCGATCAAATGCGGCGCGGGAAGGCCGGCAAGGGCGAGGGAGAGCTGGATGAGGCCGGACGCGTCGATCCCCTCCAAGGTGCGGCCGCCCGCGCGGAAAGGCGTGCCGAGCAGCCGCTCGGCGACCTGCACGGTATCGGGCTCATGATCGCCGATCGCGCGCAAATGGCTCATCGAGACGCAGCCATATTCGGTGGTCAGGCAGGCGCCCTGCTCACGCCCGTGCAGGCGCGATCCCATCGGCAGATAGGCGATGACCGTCGAGGTGATGCGCCCGTCGGGCGTCACCGGCGCGCATTTCTCGCAGACGATATGGGTGGGCTCGATCCGCTCGGCGAGCGCGATCGCCTCGACATAGCCGGTGACATGGTCCGCGACGCAATAGCCCCACGCCCACCCCCCCGCATATTCGAGCACCGCGAAATCCTCGCCGGGCAGCAATTCGGTGACCGCCTCGCTGTCGGCGTCGGGCCGGGGCCGGACCAGCGCCTGGCGCGAGCCGCAGCCGCGGACCAGCGGCCGGGCATAGTGCGGCGCGAAAATCTGCCCGGCGAGGCCGATATCGGCGATGTCGTCGCGATAGGCGTGGATGCGCGGGTCGAGCGTCAGCGACGGCCCGGTCAGGTGAAACCACTCATCCGTTCTGGAGGAGGAATCCCCGTTCGCCGGCGCCGCCGCGGGATCCGCCGGCGTTCTGGCGCCCGCCTTGCTGTTCGAGATTGCGTTCGAAGCCTTCAAGGAAATCCTGTCCAGTGCCGGTTTTTGCCACGAAGACGTTGCGCCTGTCGCTCTCGTCTCGAACGCGCCGCAAATAGCCGAGCGCGCCGAGCGTATTCAAGGCGCGCGTGATCACCGGCTTCGATACGCCAAGCCGCTCGGCGAGGCCGCGAACGGTATGCGGTCCCGGCGTGAGATAAACCAGCAGCATCAGCGCCATCTGCCGGTTGGTGAGATCGGGCTCGCCCGAGCGCACATAGCCTATCAGGGTGCGCATCCAGCTGCCGAGGGCTTGGTCCGCCACGGGTCCTGCTCCAGTTCGCGAAGGTCGATGTTTCGGAGCTACAACCAGTCAGGCGCCGTTTCGTTTCCCATTTGTCGCAAAAAGGGACCGTCCGGTCATTCGCCATAGCGGGACTTCAACAGCGTCCAGACCGCGCGCAGGCCGAGCGCGTCGCCGCCTTTCGGCCGCCCGGGCCTGGCCGTGGCGCGCCAGGCGAAGGTGTCGAGATGCGCCCAGGGCACCCCTTCGGGCACGAATTTCTGCAGGAACAAAGCGGCGGTGACCGCGCCGGCCAGCGGCGCGTCCGCCATGTTGCCGCAATCCGCGACGTCGGAGGAGAGCATCTCCTCATAGGGCTGCCACAGCGGCATCCGCCACAGCGGGTCCGCCACCTGGCTGCCGCTCGCCAGCATTTGCGCGGCGAGATCCTCGTCATTGGCGAACAAGGCGGGCAGGTCCGGCCCGAGCGCGACCCGGGCGGCGCCGGTCAAGGTCGCGAAATCGACGATCAGGGCGGGCTTCTGCTCGGCCGCGCGGGTGAGCGCGTCGGCGAGGATCAGCCGCCCTTCCGCGTCGGTATTGCCCACTTCGACGCTGATGCCCTGACGGCTCCTCAGCACGTCGCCCGGGCGGAAGGCATCGCCGGAGATGGCATTCTCGACCGCCGGGATCAGCAGGTGGAGCCGGACCTTGAGCCGGCTCTTCATGATCAGCCGGGCAAGGCCGAGCGCGTGCGCGGCGCCCCCCATGTCCTTCTTCATCAGCCGCATGCCCGAGGAAGGCTTGATGTCGAGCCCGCCCGAATCGAAGCAGACGCCCTTGCCGATTATCGCGATCCGGGGATGGCGCTGGTCGCCATATTCGACCTCGATCAGCCGGGGCTCGCGTCCCTTGGCGGCGGCGCGGCCGACCGCGGCGATCATCGGATAGCCGTCGTCGAGCGCCTTGCCCCTGGTGACGGCGATCTTTGCGCCCGCGGCTTCGGCGAGCATGCGCGCCGCTTCCTCCAGCTCGGCCGGGCCGAGATCGCCGGCGGGCGTGTTGACGAGGTCGCGGACGAGGAAGGTCGATTCGGCGAGCAGCAGAGTCTCTTCGATCCGCGCCGGCTCGTCCGTCAGGAGGACGCGCGGGCCCTTGGGCGCCGGCTCCTTCTTGTAGCGGTCGAACCGATACTGGCCGAGCAGCCAGCCGAGCGTGGCCGGACCTGGCCCGCGGTCCGCCACCCGATAGCTCCCCTCGGGCAGGCTCTCCGCCGCCTTGGCCAGGCACCAGGGGCTGAGCTCCGCGACATTGGCGACGCCGAGCGCCGCCGCCCATTGCTCGCGCTCACCGGGCAGGATGGCGAGCTGATAGCCCTCGCCCTTGAAGCCCTGCGCCTCGACCGCCTTGCGGATTCGCGCCGGCTGCGCCTTCAGCCAGCCCTCATAAGTCTTCTTGTCGACCAGGTGCAGCAGCGTGGCGGGCTGGCCCCGATCGGGCATCAGCAAGGCTTTCAACTCGGTCATTGCGTTCTGCTTGCCGGATGGATTTTCGCGTCGGTGGAAGAGAAGTCCCGGCCGGTGCAGAGGATCGGCAGGTCCATCCGCTTGGCAACGGCATAGACCATGAGATCGAGCAGGTTGAGCGTGCCACCCATGCCGTTGCCTGAGCCGAACAGCGGGTTGGCACGAGCCGCCTGCTCCGCGTCCGACTCTGTAAAGTCCTCGACGCGGCTAAGGCCGACAAGGATTTGATCGAGAATCTGATCGGCAATCGGGTCGGCAGAATTGCCGTGCAGGGCGGTGACGCGTCTGAATTCGACCATGACGGGCGCCGGAATGACGCACGGCCCGGCCAACATGGCTTCCGACAGACTATGTCGTCCTGGCTCGTCGCGAACCAGCGCGACAAGGGCTGACGTATCCACGATCAACGCGGGTTGCCATTCTCGTCATATTCCGTCCGATCGAACTCCGCCATGGACGGGATCGACCTTCGAGAAATCCTGCCGATCAGTTCCTCGAGACGCGCCCGCCGCTCCGCCAGCGAAGCCTCCGCGCGCGGCGGATCGGGCATACGTCGCAGTGCTTCCTCGATCACCTCTGCCTGGCTTCGGCCGGTGCGCGTAAGCTCCCGGAGGCGGCGAAGCGCTTCCTCCGAGCGGATGGTGATCGAGGGCTGCTTGCGGCGCGGTTGCATGAGCGGCATTCTAGCTTGGGCAGGTCAGGCGTACAAGTACGTGCATGTACGCCTAAACCGGCACGCCGTACAGATCGTGCTCGTCCGCATCCTCGACCAGCACCGGCACGATGTCGCCCTGCGCCAGATGCGCCGCGTCGCGCAGATGGACCTCGCCGTCGATCTCGGGCGCGTCGGCCTTGCTACGGCCGGTGGCGCCGCCTTCGGGGTCGACCGCGTCGATGATCACCTCGATCGTGCGGCCGACTTTCGCTGCCAGTTTCGCGGCGGAGATGGCGGCGGTCTTTTCCATGAAGCGCGCGTAGCGCTCTTCCTTGACCGGTTCGGGGACGATTCCGGGCAGGGCATTGGCGGCGGCGCCGCTGACCGGCTCGAACTTGAAGGCGCCGACGCGGTCCAGCTGGGCCTCGTCGAGCCAGTGCAGGAGATAGTCGAAATCTTCCTCGGTCTCGCCGGGGAAGCCGACGATGAAAGTCGAGCGGATGGCGATGTCGGGGCAGATCGCGCGCCAGGAGCGGATCCGCTCGAGCACCTTGGCCTCGTTGGCCGGCCGCTTCATCGCCTTCAGCACCTTGGGGCTGGCATGCTGGAAGGGGATGTCGAGATAGGGGAGGACCAGACCCTCGGCCATCAGCGGCACGACCCGGTCCACATGTGGATAGGGATAGACGTAATGGAGCCGTACCCAGGCGCCGAGCTTGCCGAGCTCGCGGGCGAGGTCGGTCATATGCGCCCGAACCTCGCCACCCTTCCAGGGCCAGGAGGCGTGTCTGAGGTCGACGCCGTAGGCCGAGGTGTCCTGGCTGATCACCAGCAATTCCTTCGTCCCCGCCGCGACCAGCTTCTCTGCCTCGCGCAGGATCGCGTCGGGGCGGCGGCTGACGAGGTCGCCGCGCATGCTCGGGATGATGCAGAAGGCGCAGCGATGGTTGCAGCCCTCCGAAATCTTCAAATAGCTGTAGTGGCGCGGCGTCAGCTTGAGCCCGGCGTCGGGGACTAGGTTGAGATAGGCGTTGGGCGGAATCGGCGCGGCGACGTGGACGGCGCCGACCACCTCCTCATATTGCGCCGCGCCGGTGATCGCGAGCACTTGCGGGAAGCGCGCGCGGATCAGCTCGGCCTCCTTGCCCAGGCAGCCGGTGACGATCACCCGCCCGTTCTCGGCGATCGCCTCGCCGATCGCGGTCAGGCTCTCCTCCTTGGCGGAATCGAGGAAGCCGCAGGTGTTGACCAAAACGACGTCGGCCCCTGCATAATCGGGCGACATCGAATAGCCGTCCGAGCGCAGCTTGGTCAGGATGCGCTCGGAATCGACCAGCGCCTTGGGGCAGCCGAGCGACACCATGCCGACCTTGGGCGGGGAGGGGAGTTCGAGGGTCATGGGAGCGGGCCACATAGTGGAGTTGCGCGGCTTTTCCTAGAGTCCCGTGCCGCGCACCTTTTCGCCGTTGCCATGCGGCCGGTGTTGGTTTCATAGTTGCGGGCAAGGATTTGGGGCCGCGCAGATTCTCCCGTCGCTTATGGTGAGGAAGAACCGCGCGCTCGATTTCGAGGGGGATGAAGACCATGCGCGGTACGGTCTTGGGCTATGCGGACAATAGGGGCGTGATCGTCACCGCGGACGAGCGCCGCTTTTCCTTCACCGGCGAGAATTGGCGCGAGCCGGAGCCGCCGGTGCGGGGCGCCCAAGTCGATTTCGTCGAGGGCGACGGTATCGCCGACGACATTTATCTGGCGCTCGGCGCCGCGCCACCCGCCCCCGGGCCAGCTTCCGGTCCGCCTCCCGCCGAGGGCAATCCGGGCGAGGCCGCGAGCGAGGCGCTGCGCCGCATGGGCGCGGGCATAAGGGCCTTCCCCCAACTCACCGTGGCGGTGCTGATCCTCTTCATCTTCCTCGCGATCAGCTACGCCTCGATCGGCTCTGAAGCGGGCAGGATGCGCGGCTCCGGCCTCTCTGTGCGGGAATATCCGACGCTGCTTTCGCTCAACGACACGCTGTCGCCGTTACGCGAGCAAGTCGCCGACCTCGGCGACCAGCTCGAGCGGCGGCGCGACAGCCTCGCGTCGAGCACGGCTTCCGCCCCCGGCTTGCCGGCCGATTTCCGCGCGCAGCAGACGCGCGAGCTGGACCGGCAGAGCGCGGCGCAGAGCCGGCTGAGCTGGACGTTGACGCTTGCCTATCTGTTCTGGCTTATCCCGTTGCTCGCCATCGCCGTCATCGTGCTGCGCCTGGCCGGGCGTCGGGCGCTGGCGGTCGCCTCGTCGGTCGGCCTCGGCGTGCTGAGCCTTGTAGCCGCCTTCTACATCATGCTGCTCGAAGGTTCGGTGCTTGGTCTGCTGGAAAGCGATCTGGAAGGCCCCGCCGCCGAGGCGAGGCGGGAGATGAGGCGGGAGATCGGCCGCGCCTTCGATCTCAATCTGGGCGGCTGGCTGATCGGCCTGCTCGGCCTCGCCTGCATTGTCCTGCTCTTCATTCCGAGCAGGCGCCTCGAAGCAGGTGCGGCCGAGTCTGCGCTGCCGCCACCCGCCGAGCCGCCGGCCCAGCCTTAGGTCGGCCCCAGCTCCGCTTCCCAGACGGCAAGCGGGCTCTTGCGCCTGAGCGTCGGCCGGTCCGTTCGCGCGGGCGCGGCCGCAGGACCGCAGGGATGCGCATCAGGGGTAGAGCGCCTTGA
>JBKJZJ010000201.1:0-4152 GCA_046715355.1 Allosphingosinicella sp.
GGCCGGGACCACCTCCTCGCGCGCGGCGGCGGCCGGCGCGGCGGCCGCGGCAAGCAAAGCGAGGAACAGGGGGAGACGGGCCATGGCGCCTTCTAGCAAAGACGGGCGCGAAGGCGACTGCAAAAGGCCGGCGCGTCCGAAAGCCTTTTGTTGGGTCGCCCTGGTGCTTTAAGATGCTGGAAAGACGAGAGGGGGATCCGATGAAGGCTGCTTTGCTGCTGCTCCTCGCCGCTTTGCAGGCGCCCGCCGCCGCCGCCAGCCAGGCGCCGGTGCAGCCGCCCGTGCCAGCGCGCGCGCCGACGCAGGCCGAGCTCGCTGAGTCGGCCGCCGTGGTCGGCGCCGCCGACATGGACCAGATGCTGACCGACGCCGCTTATGCGGTCGAGATCCTGCGCCATCTCGACCGGCTCGCGTCGACCATGTCCCGCGATGCCGAGGCCGCTCTCGCGCTCGACAATCTGCGCCTGATCGCGCTCGCCAGACTCGATCGCCGCGCCGAGGCCGACATCGTGACCGATCGCATATTGGCGAGCCGGCCCACCGTCCCGAGCCAGTATGTCGGGCCTTGGCTCGCCGCGCTGCTCTACAACGACCCGGCGCGCGCGGTGGCGGTGATCGAAGCCGCGAGCAGCGCCGTGCCCGGAGTCGCCCGGCCCCAGCTACGCGAGATGCTGGACCGCCCCACGGTCCTGACGATCTTCGGCCGGCTCCAGGACGATAAGGCCGCTCGCGTGCGTCTCGCCGAAGCCTTGTTCCGGATCGGCTGGCCTGGGAATGACGACGTCGCCGCCGACGACGTGCGCATGATCCTGATCGAGGATCGGCTCGACAATGGTGACCGGACCGGCGCCGCGGGCCTGGCCGCCACCCTCGCCACGCCGGTCAATCTGGTGCCGCTGATGGTGGTGAAGCGCTATGACGGGCTGCTCCCCGAGCGCATTGACCGGTTCGCCTTGCTGGGGCGCGCGATCGGCCAGCGCGATCGCGAGACGGCGGCCGCGCTGGCGGCGGCGCCGCGCGACGCGCGCCGCATGGTCGCCCGCGCCGAGCATCTGCGAAGCGTCGGACGCAACGCCGAAGCGTTCGCGGTGGTCGCGCCGGTTACCGCCGATCTCGCCGCTGCCGCGGGCGACGAGGAGATCATGTGGGCAGTCAACGAGGCGGTTTTCGCGCTGACCGCGCTCGACCGGGATGACGAGGCCGTGCGGTTGATGGAACGGATTGCGGCGCTCCCGCTCAGCGGGAGCGGCCACCTCGTCAACGCGCGCATCAACCATCTTATCATTCTCTCGTCGATGGGCCGGCATGCCGAGGTGCTCGATCGGGCCGCCCGGCTCGAGGCCGAAGAGGGCTTCTCTGCGAGCGACTATGGCAACGCCCTGATCGCTTCGGCCCGAGTCTGTGCGCTGGCGTCGCTGTCGCGGGCGGAGGAGGCGGCGCCGCTGCTGGCGCGGCTGCGCGGATGGAGCGAGCGCAATGCCGGCGCCCTCAGCCACGCCTATATGTGCCTCGGCGACCTCGACTCGGCCGCCGCCTTGCTCGTCCAGCGGCTCGGCCGGGACGATCCCAGCTCGGCAATCTTGGCGCTGCAGGATTACCAGCTCGACACTGGCGACAGCGAGTCCGACCGGCTCGGCGCTCGCTTTCTGTCGCTCCGCGAGCGCCCTGACGTCCGCGCCGCTTTGGACCGCGTCGGCCGGGTCCTCAGCCTACCCCTGGCGCCGACCTTCTGGGGCGGTTTCTAGTGGAACAGGTCGCCTTCACGCCGCCGTCCAGCCGCCGTCCATCGAAAGGTTGGCGCCGGTGATCGCGGCAGCCTCGTCGCGGCACAGGAACAAAGCCAGAGCGGCGACCTGGTCGACGGTGACGAACTGCTTGGTCGGCTGGGCGGCGAGCAGGACGTCGTTCATCACCTGCTCGCGGGTCAGGCCGCGCGAGGCCATCTGGTCGGGGATCTGGCCCTCGACCAGGCTCGTCCAGACATAGCCGGGGCTGATGCAATTGACGGTGACATTGTGGGTCGCGGCCTCGAGCGCGACCGCCTTGGTGAGGCCCGCGAGGCCGTGCTTGGAGGCGACATAGGGCGCCTTGTTCGGGCTGGCGACCAGCGAATGCGCCGAAGCGGTGTTGATGATCCGCCCCCATTTCGCGGCCTTCATCGCGGGCAGCGCCAGGCGGATGGTATGGAAGGCGGCGCTGAGGTTGAGCGCGATGATCAAATTCCATTTGTCGACCGGAAAATCCTCGATCGCGGCGACATGCTGGGTGCCGGCATTGTTGACGAGGATGTCGACCGGGCCGGCCGCTGCCATCATCGCCTCGATCGCGCGTGCGTCGGTCAGGTCGGCGTCGCTATAGCCCGCGCCCAGCTCGGCCCGGAGCTTCTCTATCTCGGCCGGGTCGCCGAAACCGTTGAGAATCACGCTGGCGCCTTCGCCGGCGAGCGCGCGGGCGACGGCGAGGCCGATGCCCGAGGTGGAGCCGGTGACGAGCGCTCTCTTGCCTTGCAGGAACATGTTCCGATCGGTCCTTTCATTCCCGGCCAAGGCCGCCCTGTCGCGCGCCGCGCGGCTTCGTGCAAGTGACGACGCGCAACCATGCATGCTGCCGGTGCATTGAGCGCTTGCGGCGAGGAGAGGAAACGGGATGCGGTTCGGCGGGCGCAGGACGAGCGACAATGTCGAGTTTCGCGGCGAGGGCGGCGGCGGCCGCTTCGGCTTCGGCGGCGGAGGCGGGTCGATGCTGCTCGGCTTCGTGCTCAGCCGCTTCGGGATCGTCGGCGTGGTCATTCTCCTCGGCTTGGGCTTCCTGGTCGGCGGCGATCCGCTCGGCCTGATGGGCGGCGGCGGCGGCCAGCAGACGGCGGCGGGGCCGCGCCCGTCGGCCCAGAGCGCGGCGCAGGTCTGCCAGTCCGATCCGGCCTATCGCTATGCCTGCCAGACCCTCGCCTCGACAGAGGAGCAATGGGCCGCGCTCTTCACCGCCTCGGGGCGGACCTACGACGCGCCGCGCATGGTGCTCTACCGGCGGGGGACCAGCTCGGGCTGCGGCGCGGCCGATTCCCGCATGGGTCCCTTTTACTGCCCCGCCGACCGCTCCATCTATCTCGACACCGCCTTCTTCGAGGAGCTCGCCCGACGCTTCGCCGCGCCCGGCGACTTCGCCCAATCCTATGTGATCGCGCACGAGGTCGGCCACCATATCCAGACCCTGCTCGGCGTCTCCGACCGGATCCGGCGCGCGCAGGCGGGCGTCTCCGAGCGCGAGGCCAATGCGCTGCAGGTGCGGATGGAGCTGCAGGCGGATTGCCTGGCGGGGGTCTGGGCGTCGCGCGAGCAGGGCGCGATGGAGCCCGGCGACCTCGAGGAGGGCATGCGGGCCGCCGCCGCGATCGGCGACGACACCCTGCAGCGCGCGGGCCGCGGCGTCGTCGTGCCGGAGAACTTCACCCATGGCAGCGCGGCGCAGCGCCAGGAGGCGCTGATGCGCGGCTATCGCGGCGGCACCCTGGCGGCGTGCGACAGCTTCATGCGGGGCATCTGACCGCGCCCGGAGAAATTTGCATTCCCGCCCGCGCCGGAATGACGGATAAGGCGCCCGTGCAGCGACACGCCGACAGACAGGAGCCCCCATGCGACGCAAGATCCTCGCCGCCTTCCTGCTGGCGTCGGCCATGAGCAGTGCCGCGCCCGCGCCCGCGCAGGACCGGGACCTGCATCAGGCGATCGGGCGCGACATGCCCGCGCTTATGGCGCTCTATCGCGATCTCCACGCCAATCCCGAGCTCAGCATGCAGGAGACGCGCAGCGCCGCTTTGATGGCGGCCGAAGCGCGGCGGCTGGGCTTCACCGTCACCGCCAATGTCGGCGGCACCGGCGTCGTCGCGGTGATGGAGAACGGGCCGGGCCCGGTGCTGATGCTGCGCGCCGACATGGATGCCTTGCCGGTCGAGGAGGAGACCGGCCTCGCCTTCGCCAGCCGGGTGCGTGGACGGACACGGGAAGGCCTCGAGACCGGGATCATGCACGCCTGCGGCCACGACACCCATATGGCCGCCTGGGTCGGCACCGCGCGGCGGATGGCGGCGCTCAGGTCGCAATGGTCGGGCACGCTCGTCATGGTCGCGCAGCCCGGCGAGGAGACCAGCCAGGG
>JBKJZJ010000202.1:0-5745 GCA_046715355.1 Allosphingosinicella sp.
CGGCAGCGCCGGCCAGCGTGGTGACGGCGGCGCGCAAGCCGCCGAGCAGGCCCGCGAGGCTCGCCCCGCCCCCCGCCGCCGCCTCCAGCGGACGCAGCAGGGGTACGACCTCCTCCCACCAGCCGGCCGCCGCCTCGCGCAGATCGGCGTCGCGCCCGCCGGCTTGCGCGAGATGCGCGGAAATGCCGTCCAGCCCCGCCGCCGGGCGGGGGCCGCGCAGCATCCGGTCGAGCAGGCGCGCCCCGTCGAGCCAGCCGAGCCTGTCGCCCAGCGCCATCACCAGAGGATGCTTGAGCAAGGCGAGCAGGGCGACCGGCGCGAACCGCTCCGCCGCCGCGTTCGCCGCCGCGAGCAGCAGGGTGCCGGGCGGGGTCTGCGAGAGCGGCCGGCCGGCGCTGTCGTCGGCCTCGATCCCCCAGCGCCTGAGGTGCGCCGAGACGCGGCGGGCGAGCGCGCGGTCGGGCGTGACCAGCGCCGCGGTCCGCCCCGGCTCCTCCAGGGCCTCGCGCAGCGCCAGGGCGATCGCCTGCGCCTCCTCGGCCGGATCGGCGAGCTCGAGCGCGCGCACCCCGGTGAGGCGCCGCTCGGCGGGCTTGAGGCCCTGCCATTTCTGGGTGAAGCGCGCGGGCGCCATGGCGTGGGCGATGGCGCGGCCGCGGGCCGCAGGCGCATCGCGGCCCCCACCCCAGCGCCACCGCTCGACCTCGCCTCGCCCGACGCTCATCCGGTGGAGCAGGAGCTTGAGCTGATATTGCGGATGGGTCTCGATCGACGGGAGGCGGCGCCCGGTCTCTTCGTCGGGCTCGTGCGGGCCGAGCGCCTCCCACTCCGCCTGCGGCAATGCGAGGTCGAGGGCGGGGAGCACCACCATGCCCTCGGGCAGCCGCGCCGCCACCCCGAGCAGCCGCGCCACCGCGGGCGCGGCGGTGGTGATTCCGGCCGCGCAGACGAAGCCCGCCGGCGGCCGCGCCCGCCAGCGCCCGGCGACCGCGTTCAGGAGCAAATTGCGCCGCCGGGCGAGATCGATCCGGCCGCTTTCCTCCAGCAGCGCCGGCCAGTCGGCGAGGATCACGCGGAGCTGGTCGAGCGACTTCTGCCAGTGGAGCGAAAGCTCCGGCAGCTCGCCCGCGAAGCTCGAAAGACGCGCCGGATCGACCTCCTCGATCAGCAATTGATCGAGCGTGCGCGCCAGGTCCGCGGCGAGACGCAGCGCCTCGGCGGCGTCGCAGCCGCGGTGGCGCTGGACCAGCCGGCCGATCAGCATCAGCCGCCGCGCCGGCTCGATCGCCGGCGGGACCGGCGTCTCGCCCAGGGGCTCGAACATCCCGCCGATCCGCTCGTCGAGCTCGGGGTCGCCGACCGGCACCAAACGGGGCAGCAGCAGGCCGCCGCCGGAGCGGCGCACGAACGCATCCTGGATCGCGCGGGCCGCGCGATTGTTGGGGACGAGCACGATCCCCCTGGCGAGCTCGGTCTTGCCGCCGCCATGCAAAGCGATCAGCCCCGCCGCCAGGGCGTCGGCGAAGGCGCGGTGCGGGGGGATGGTGAAGACCTTTGGAGTCACGATCTCAGCCTAGGCACTGACGCGCCGGCTTGCTAGGCCGCTTCCAATATCGCTTCCGTCCTCGCGATATTCTCCGGCCGGCCGATGTCGAACCACAGCCCCTGATGGACCGCGCCGAAGCAGCGTCCGGCCGCGATGGCGCGGTTCCACAGCAGGTTGGTCGAGAAGGGCCCGTCGGGAAGCGCGCCCTCGAACAGGCGCTTCGAGACGATCTGGATGCCGGTATAGACGAAGGGCGCGACGCCGTTGGGCTTGCGGCGCTTCAGCGCGCCCGCCGCGTTCATGTGGAAGTCGCCGCGGCCGCCATGGCAATTGGCGCGGGCGTGCGGCACCAGCAGCAGCAGGGCGTCCATCCGCGCCTCGTCCCAGGCCGAGGCGAGCAGCCGCAACGTATTGACGGGCCCGTCGACCCACAGATTGTCGGCATTGACGACGAGGAAGGGATCGGCGTCGATCAGCGGCAGCGCATGGCGCAGGCCTCCGCCGGTCTCCAGCAGGAGCTTGCGCTCGTCGGAGGTCTCGATTTCAATCCCTTCTACCCGGTTCTTGAGATGCGCTTCGAGCGCGCCGGCGAGATAGTGGAGGTTGACCACCGCCTTGGCGACGCCCGCCGCCCTGAGCCGGTCGAGGACATGATCGATCAGCGTTCGTCCGGCCACTTCGATCAGGGGCTTGGGCCGGGTCGCGGTCAGCGGCCGCATGCGCTTGCCCAGGCCCGCCGCCATCACCATCGCCGTCGACGGCACCAAAGCGCGCGGATCGGGCCGGAGCGCGAGCGGCTTCCGGTAGCGGCTCATGCCGCGGTCGCCTTCGTCCAGGCGGCGGCGCGGCTCGCCGCGGGCACATGTTCGTCGAACCAGGCGCGGACCGGGGCCAGCGCCGGCTGCGCCAGATCGCGTTCGAGCAGGCCCCACATGCGCGGCTGGAACGAGGTATAAAGCGGCTTGCCGTCGCGCTTCCACAGGCGGGTGAACACGCCCAGGATGCGGGTGTTGCGCTGCGCGGCCAGCACCCAATAAGCGCGTTCGAAGTCAGGGCCTTGGCCGGTTTCCTTCATATAATAATCGAGCATGATGCGCTCGATCGCGGGGCTGACGTCGCGGCGCGCATCCTCGAGCACCGAGGCGAGATCGTAGGCCGGGTGGCCGATCACCGCGTCCTGGAAGTCGAGCAGGCCGAAATGCCCGATGCCGCCGCGCCCCTCGACCAGCATGATATTCTCGGCATGGTAGTCGCGCAGCACGGTGACCGGCGCGGCGCCGTCCCCGGCGACGGGGTCGAGCACCGCCCGCCAGGCGCTCCGATAGGCGTCGCGGTCGACGTCGAGGCCGAATGCCCCGCAATACCAATCCGGAAAGAGCTGCAGCTCGGACAGCCACTGCTCGACGCCGTGCGGCCTCAGCCCCGCCATGGGCGGCAAAGCGTGGAGGTGGATCAGCACGTCCACCGCCAGCCGGTAGAGCTCGGCCTCGCGCTCCGGCAGCGCGTCGAGCGTCTCGCGCAGCCGGGCGTCGCCGAAATCGTCGAGCAGGACGAGGCCGCGGTCGAGGTCGGAGGCGTGGATGGCGGGCGCCGAGAGGCCGGCCCCGGCGAGCCAGCGGGCGACCGCGACGAAGGAGCCGGGATCCTCGTGCGGGGGCTGCGCGTCCATCAGCACCGCCTTGCGCTCGCCATGACGCACGCGGAAATAGCGGCGGAAGCTGGCATCGCCGGCCAGCGGCCTGATCTCGCATCCCTCCCAGCCATGCGCCGCGAGAAAATCCGGCGCGTGCGGAGGGGGAATCATCGGGGCGGCCATCGCCTCCCCCAAGCGGGCGGCACCTGCGCTGTCAAGGCGCGCGCGCCCGTCGCCCGCACGTCGAGCCACAGGCGCAGCGCCTCGGGCCAGAGCCGGGGCAGCCGCTCAGGCCATTCGATCAGCAGGGCCGCGGTCTCGAGCGCCTCGTCGAGGCCGAGCTCCTCGAACTCGTCCGCGCGCCCGATCCGGTAGAGATCGACGTGCCAGAGCGGCAGGCGCGTCTCGGGAGGCGCATAGGCCTGGACGATCGGGAAGGTCGGGCTGGCGACGTCGCCGCCGAAGCCGAGCCCGCGCAGCACGCCGCGCGCGAGCGTCGTCTTGCCCGCCCCGAGCGCGCCGGACAAAGCGACGACGTCGCCGGCGCGCAGCAGCGGCGCCAGCGCCGCTCCGAATCGCTCGGTCGCGTCCGCGTCGGCGAGCAGGATGGCCATCCCTTATTTGGCGGCCTGCGCCACCGGCCATTCGGCGCGCTGCTCGGCGGTGCGGGGCAGGCGGATGGTGACAATCGTCCCCTCCCCCAGCGCCGATTGCAACGCGATGGCGCCGCCATGGGCCTCGCCGAACTGCTTGGCGAGCGGCAGGCCCAGGCCCACCGCCGCTTCCTCGCCGGTGCGGGCCTCCTGCGTGCGGCTGAACCGGTCGAACACCCGCGCCCGGTCGGCGGGCGCGATGCCGCGGCCATTGTCCGAGACGATGATCCGCGCCTCGTCGCGGTCGCCCTCCGCTCGGAGCAGGACGCGCCCCTCCGCCTGCGTGTAGGAGATGGCGTTCTTGATCAAATTGGCGAGCGCCTGGCCGAGCCGGCGCGGGTCGCCGGTGACGATGCCGACCGACGGCTCCACCTCCATCGCCAGCTCGATCCCCGCCCGCGCCGCCAGCTCCTCCGCGCCGGCCACCGCGTCCGCGCACAGGATTGCGAGGTCGACCTCGTCCTCGGCAAGCAGCAGGCTGCCGGTTTCGCTCTGGGTGAGATCGAGGACGTTGTCGATCAGCACGCCGAGCCGCATGACGCTGTCGAGGATCGCCGTCACATATTCGGACGCGACCGGCGGCAGCGCGCCGCCATAGCCCTCGGCGAGCATCTCGGCGAAGCCGCCGATCGAGGTCAGCGGCGTGCGCAATTCGTAGCTCATGTTGGAGACGAAGGCGGTCTTCAGCCGGTCGGCCTCCTCGAGCGCCTCGTTGCGGTCGCGGAGCGCCGCCTCGACCTTCCGGCTGTCGGAAATGTCGAGCATGGTGAACAGCGCATTGCCGTCGGGGAGGGGCACCGCGGCGAACTCGAACTCGCGGCCGTCGATCAGGGAGACGCGGCCGGTCCGCTGCTTGCGCTCGACCGTGGCGCTCCTGACCAGCTCGCGGACCAGCCCGGCATGGCTCGCCCGCTTGAGCTTGGGCGCCAGCAAAGGCGTCAGCGCGTCGACGCGCGGATGGCCGGCGAGCTGCTCCTCCTCGAGCCCCCACAATTCCTTGAAGCGGTTGTTCCACAGGTTGAGCCGGCCGTCCGAGGCGAACACGCCGACCGCCTCGAACAGATTGTCGAAGGTCGCGGTGCGCACGCGGAGCAGCGTGTCGCGCGCCGAGGCGAGCTGGACCTGCTCGGTGCGGTCCTCGAAGATGGTCAGCAGGCCGCCGTCGGGCAAAGGCTGGGCGACGACGCGCAGATGCTTGCCGCCGGGCAACAGCCACTCCTCCTCCTCCGCCGCCAGGCCCGAGGTGAACCAGAGCCGGTGCTCCTCCTTCCAGTCGGGGAAGTCGCGCACCTCGGGGAGGTTGCCGGCTTCGCGCATGGCGTCGATCACCCGGTCGAATTCCGGACGGTCGGCGAGGAAGTCGGCGGTCAGCGAGAACAATCTGGCGAAGGGCTGGTTGAAGAAGATCAGGCCGCGGTCCCGCCCGAACTGGGCGACTCCCGCCGACAATCGGTCGAGCATGTCGCGCTGGGCGCGGACGAAGCGGGAGAGGTCGGCGCGCGCCCGCTCCTGGTCCTCGACGTCGATCGCATAGCCGGCGACGCCGTTCGGGCCCAGCGGCACCTCGACCACCTGCATCATCCGGCGCTCGCCGGAGATGGTCGCGGGAACGGTCCGGTAGGAGGCCTGCTGCTGGTCGCGCACGATCGCCGCCTCGCCGAGCGGCCCCGGGCCGTCGGCCTCGTCGACCAGCTCGACGCCGCCCCGCACGACGGCGGCGGCGTCCTCGCCCTCGACCGCGGCGACATAGGCGCCGTTGACCATGGCGAGCCCGAGATCGGGTCCGCGGTGCCACATCGGAAAGGGCGCCGCCTCGATCAGGCCCGACAGCGCCTCGAGCGCGACCGAGCGGCGCTCGAGGCGGTCGGCCAGCGCGGCGGCGGCGGCGTCCGCTTCGGTGACGTCGATGAACC
>JBKJZJ010000203.1:0-28534 GCA_046715355.1 Allosphingosinicella sp.
CCCTTGTTCTGCGCCCTGCTCGAGCCGAAAGCCGAGACAGGTCCGCGCGGCGAATGGCTGCTCTCGCTAGAGAACCAGGTCCGGGTCGAGCAGAGCTATTTGCGCAACTCTCCGATCCTGTCGACCCGCCTCACCGACAGCGAGGGCGGCATCGCCGAGATTTTCGATTTCTGCCCGCGCTTCCGTCGTTCGGGCCGGATGTATCGACCGGTCGCCTTCATCCGCATCGTCCGCCCGCTCGCCGGCACGCCGCGGGTCAGGGTCGCGCTCAACCCCGCCGCCGGCTGGGGCGCGCGCGATGCGGAGCGGACCAGCGGCACCAACCATATCCGCTTCCTGCTCGATCCGCAGCCGATGCGGCTGACCACCGACGCGCCCGTCCTCCACCTGCTCGAGGGGCGCAGCTTCCGGCTCGAGGAGCCGCTTCATTTCTTCCTGGGGCCGGACGAGCCCTTCGTCGGCAACGTCAAGCAGACGCTGGCGATGATGCTCCACCAGAGCTCCGACCATTGGCGCGACTGGGTGCGCGGGCTCGCCATTCCGCTCGAATGGCAGCGCGTCGTCATCCGCGCCGCGATCACGCTGAAGCTCTGCCAGCACGAGGAGACAGGGGCGATCGTCGCGGCGATGACCACCTCGATCCCGGAGGCGGCGGACAGCGGGCGCAACTGGGACTATCGCTATTGCTGGATCCGCGACGCTTATTACACGGTGCAGGCGCTGAACCGGCTCGGCGCGCTCGACGTGCTGGAAGGCTATCTTTCCTATCTGAGGAACATCGTCGACGAGGCCGAGGGCGGCCAGGTCCAGCCGCTCTACGCGGTCTCGGGCGAGCCGAAGCTGGAGGAAAAGGAGGCCGAGGCGCTGGCCGGCTATCGGGGGATGGGCCCGGTCCGCGTCGGCAACGCCGCCTTCACCCAGGTCCAGCACGACGCCTACGGCCAGATCGTCCTTTCCAACGCCCAGGCCTTTTTCGACGAGCGGCTGCTGCGGCCGGCGGGCGCCGAGGATTTCGCGTCGCTTGAAAAGGTCGGCGAGCGCGCCTTCGCGATGCACGACCAGCCCGATGCCGGCCTTTGGGAGTTCCGCACCCGTACCAGCGTCCACACCTATTCGGCGGTGATGAGCTGGGCCGCCTGCGACAGGCTCGGCAACATCGCGGTGCAGCTCGGGCTGGAGGAGCGGGCCGCGCTCTGGCGCGGGCGGGCGGCGGCGATCCGCGCCACCATCGAGAAAGAGGCCTGGCACGCGCCCGAGCAGCGTTTCGCGGCGACCTTCGGCGGCGGCGATCTCGACGCCAGCCTGCTCCAGCTCGTCGACATGCGTTTCCTCGAGCCCGGCGACCCCCGCTTCCTCGCCACCTTCAACGCGGTCGAGAAGGGGCTCAGGCGCGGCGAGCATATGCTGCGCTATGCCGAAGAGGACGATTTCGGCCTGCCCGAGACCGCGTTCAACTTCTGCACCTTCTGGCTGATCGAGGCGCTCCACCTCGCCGGGCGGGGCGGGGAGGCGCGGCACCTGTACGAGAAGATGCTCGAGCGGCTGACGCCCGCGGGACTGCTCTCGGAGGATACGGACTTCGAAACGGGCGCGCTCTGGGGCAACTATCCGCAGACTTATTCGCTTGTCGGATTGATCAATTGCGCGGGGCTTCTGTCCCGACCGTGGAGTTCGGTCCGGTGAGCAGGCTTATCGTCATCTCCAACCGCGTCTCGGCGCCCAAGCCGCGCAGCGCCGAGGGTGCGCAGGGCGGGCTGGCGGTCGCGCTGGCGGCGGCGCTGAGGGAATCGCGGGGCCTGTGGTTCGGCTGGTCGGGCGAGAAGACCGACCGTTTCACCGGCAAGATCGACCTCCAGCGCCACGAGGGCGTCACCACCGCGACCATCGACCTCGAAGAGCAGGACATCGACGAATATTATAACGGCTATGCCAACCGTACCTTGTGGCCGCTCTTCCACTACCGGATCGACCTCGCCGAATATGACCGCAGCTTCGGCGCCGGCTACGAGCGGGTCAACGAGCGCTTCGCCGAGACGCTGGCGCCGCTGATCGAGCCCGACGACCTGGTCTGGGTCCACGATTACCATTTGATCCCCTTGGGCCAGCAGCTGCGCCAGCGCGGGGTGAAGAACCGGATCGGCTTCTTCCTCCACATCCCCTGGCCCCCGCACCGGCTGATGGTCTCGATGCCCTATCATCAGCGTCTCGTCCGCTCGATGCTCGCTTACGATCTGATCGGCTTCCAGACCGCCGAATGGCTGGAGAGCTTTCACCATTATGTCGAGCGCGAGCTCGGCGGCACGGTGGCCGCGGACGGCACCATACGGGTCGGCGACCGCGAGGTTCGGACGGCGGCCTTCCCGATCGGCATCGACGTCGAGGAATTCGAGAACGTGATGACCGCCGACGACGCCCGCAACGCCTTCGAGACGCTGCGGAGGAGCGCCGAGGGCAAGAAGGTGATCATCGGCGTCGACCGGCTCGATTATTCGAAAGGGCTGGCCGAGCGCTTCCTCGGCTATCGCCGCTTCCTCGAGGAGCATGACGACTGGCGCGGGCGGGCCTTCCTGCTGCAGATCGCCCCGCCCTCGCGCGGCGAGGTCCACACCTACGAGCATATCCGTGAGCAACTCGACGAGCTTTCCGGGCGGATCAACGGCGAGTTCGCGCATGTCGACTGGGTGCCGATCCGCTACGTCAACCAGGGCTATCCGCGCGCCGGCCTCTCGGGCTTCTACCGCGCCGCCGACGTCGCCCTGATCACGCCGCTGCGCGACGGCATGAACCTCGTCGCCAAGGAATATGTCGCTTCGCAGGACCCGGCCGATCCCGGCGTCCTCATCCTGTCGCGCTTCGCCGGCGCCGCGCACCAGCTCAAGGAGGCGCTGCTGGTCAATCCCTATTCCAAGGACGACATTTCCGACGCGATCCGCAAGGCGCTCGACATGCGCAAGGAGGAGAGGGTGCGGCGCTGGCAGGCGCTGATCGAGAACGTCCGGCGCGAGGACGTCCTTCACTGGCGCCGCACCTATGTCGAGGCGCTGCAGGGCGAGACGGCGCCGCTGATCGCGGAGCCGCTGCCGGCCTGAATATCCGATGACTCGCCGTCCGGGCTGTGCCAATCTGCGCTCCGGACGCCGCTGCCGCGGGCGCCGGCGCCGGATTTTGGGGAGGGGGCCATGAAAGCAGCAAACGTCCTGAGCTTGGCGGTTATCGCGCTGGCGATCGCGGGCTGCGAAAGGCAGCCGCGCAGCGGGGTGAACAAGATGGCCGAAGCGCCCCCGCCGATGAGCCAGCCGTCAATGCCGTCCTCGACCACGCCCGGCACCTCTTCGAGCCCGCAGGTGACGACGGGGCCGGGCGGCCTGCGCATCGACACGCAGGGCCTGATCCAGGAATGCCTCAACCCGGCCGACGTCAATCGCCCGTTGAGCGAGTTCACCCCCGAGCAGCGGCGCGCTTTGGTGGTCTGCGGCAATCGCGCGGCGGCCCGCCAGGCCAACGCCCAGATGCCGCTCCGGGTCGATGCGCTCACCACGGTGACCTCAATCGTCGCCGAGGACACCACGGTGATCTACAATGTCCGCCTGGACGTCGACGCGTCGACGCTGCCGCCAGGCACGGCCGGGCGGCTCGAGGCCGGCGCCCGCTCCAACGCCTGCGCCCGCCCGGACATGCGCCAGACGATGGCGATGGGCGGCGCCTATGCCTATGTCTGGAGCGACCGGACGGGCCGCCGGATCCTGGAGCTGCGGATCGACGGCTGCTAGGCGGCGGCGCCCGACCCAGCTTCGCCCGACCCTAGGTTGGGCGTGCGGGATTTCTCGCCGAGGCCGAACCCCGTCCCCCTACCCCCTCCCCGCCGGGTAGTGTCCTAGTTTGAAATCGGCGGCCTAGGCGGGAACACGTTCCGGTTGGTTGGCTGGTCGCGATAGCGCCAATCGTAAAGCGTCCGACCCACCCAGTCTCTCATTATGACATATTGGGGCTGTTTGAGTTTTCCGCTCGCCAAGGCCTCAACGGCATCGTTCGCGCCTTGCTGGTATCCGCGACGATAGGCCGCCTCAGGATCATCATATTCTCCACCGCTAGGCATTTCCGTCTCCACTCCGATGCTCTGCCACGATAGCCGCCCGCACCGCTTCAATCGGCGACGTGATCGGCGGGATATGTAGCACCGCGAAAATGCGCCGCTTGTCCGATCCTTCAACCGGCGACGACCATGCATACGCGCGGCTCGCGCTGGCATTGTCGGCAAGGTCGAACACATGCACGACGCCTTCCCATACGGGCGCGCCGTCGAATTCCTCCCGCACCGGCACCGCTTGAACGAATGTCGCGGTCCCGCCGTGCATCCCTTCCACGGCGGCCTTGAGGCTGGCGATGTCGGCAGGCTCGATCATTGAGGCGCCTTTAAGGTGATTGGCCACGTTGTGACCGCTAATTTGGCGAGCTTCGCTTGGCGCTCGTTGATCTCATCAATAGTCCATTTCGCGTATGGAATGACGTCGCGCGTGATTGCAAAACCAGAGGTGCCAAAGGCAACCTTCTTGGCGTCGAACCCCGAATTGCCGACCGCGACATTCTTCTTCGCGTTCAACAGAACCATGTTGCCAAGCCGCTTCTCGCAGGCAAGCGCCATCTCCGGGTCAACCTTCCATTCTGGACTCGGCTTTCTCGGCATCACGTGTTCCAGATTGACGATCTCCACGTCTGTGTTCCCGACGTAATCCGGCTCTGTTTCGCCGACCAAAGCACTATCCAGCGCCCTGAGGTAGTATCGAGCCAGATAGCTTTGGGAAACTCTTGCCTTCCGAAACTCATCTTCAAAAGTGGCGTCATTCGGGATGTATTCACGCATGCTCGCGGTTAGCTCGCTGGCCTTCGTAACCTGCTTCGTTCCGATCTTCTGAGCCTGGATCGCATATTGGCGGTCGAGAAGGCCACCTCGGCCGCCGACAACCAAAAACCGCACCGACCAATTGACGAGTAGCTCGAACGCCTTCGCAGCTTCGTCGGGCGCGAAGTTTCGGGCGACGGCAAACATGAGCGGGCGCACTTGCTCGACCTTAAGGTCAGACAGGATGATAGAGAGGTTCCGGCGAACCGATCCGCGATAAGAATTCCACTTGCTATGGTCGGGGTTGAGAAGCGCAACGTAATCCTGCGCGGCCTCGTCAAGCTGCCTTAGAAAGTCGATGGTAGTTTGCTGGCCGCGTATCTCGTCCCGCACCTTGTCCGCCAGTTCACTCCCCTTTGTCGGGCCGTGTAGCGTGATCCAATAGTGCCGAATATACGTTATGAGGATGTCATCATCCCCTATCGTCTCGACCGCGCCGGTGATGGACGACCACCGCGTCGTTGCCTCGTCAAGCTTCCCGGTGCACTTGGAAAAGAAGTAATTCTTAAGAATGTCAGCCTGAGACGCGCGTAACCCGCGATCATTCAGAGTTTCAAACATCCTATATGCCGTGGCCTGATCGGCCACGCGAACAATTACGACATTGGCCTTCTTATCAATAAATTTAACCCAGCGCGAAAGCGTTTCCTCTTTTTGTTCTCCGCCGAATTGAGACGTCACGTTATCCAAATGCTCGTCAACTAAGCGAGCGGCGACCAATAGACGTTCGTTCGATTCTCTCAGGTTCGTATGCGGCGCAGAGGACTCACGTTCGCCGGGGTCTTTGAGAACGGTGTTGATGAAAAATTGATTATCATCCGTATTTAACGAGAGCTTCGAAACAATGTCGTCGCTGTCTAAATCAGTTATCCTCAAATAATCAGTCTCAATGCGATTTGCTCGCCGTTCCTTGCCTATTTGCAAATAGCGGTCGCGAATTCTAGCAAGTAGGATCGTCGTTGTGGCTAATCTCTGCTGGCCATCCGATACCTCTGGTATTTCATTGCGCGTGCCTGTCAAAACTATCGTCCCAAGGAAATAATCCTCATCCTCGGCCTGAATTGCGGCTGAGAAGTCCTGTAGGAGCGACGTGACGTGCTTCTCTTCCCAAGCGTAGGAGCGCTGGTTTGGCGGAACTCTAAGCTGGCCCTCTCGCAGCAGCGCCCCGATCCCCGAACTGGAAAACTTGATTTCGCGGCTGGTCTTTTCAGGAGGCGCCATGCTGCTAATCCAATCTCACGTGCTGGAGGAAAGGGACCTGCAAGCCGGCATCGTCAAGCTCGCGTCGGGCGGCCCGGCGCAGCCGTTCACGCGCCCATGCGGACAGAGTTAGACCGGCAAACGCTGCGGCGTTCTCGAAGCCCTGCTTTTCCTGGTCGGTGACTCGCAGTTTCACGAGATCGGCCTTAGCCATAAAAATCCCTCCGTCTAGTGCAGTTGTAGCCTCTTTGTGCCCACATTTGCAAAATAATCCCTTGACTGTGGCCACAGATGGGCTACACTTACCGCATAGTCAAGGGGAAACGACGTGAACCGCCTGCCGATCAACCGCCGCGCTCAGATCATCAACTGCCTCGTTGAGGGCAATTCGATCCGCTCGACCGAGCGCATGACAAACACGCATCGCGATACCGTCATGAAGCTCTTGGTCGAGGTCGGCAACGGCTGCGCCACGATCATGGACCAAGAGATGCGCGGCCTTCCCTGCCGTCGCATTCAGGTCGATGAGATTTGGGCCTACGTCCATAAGAAGCAGCGTTGGGTTACGCCGCAGGATGACCGCAGCCGCGTTGGCGACATGTGGACGTTCGTGGCGCTCGATCCCGAGACGAAGCTGGTCCCGACCTACCGCGTCGGCAAGCGCACCGCGCCTGTCGCCCGCGCCTTCATGCAGGACCTGTCCGAACGGCTCGCTAACCGGGTCCAGCTTTCGTCCGACGGCCTCAACACCTACGCCGAGGCCGTCGAACGGGCCTTCGGGATCGACGTCGATTACGGGCAGGCGGTAAAATTTTATGAAGCTGAGCCGATTGGTCCGGGCCGCTACAGCCCGCCGCGCGTCACGCGCCAAGAGATTGCCCGCATTCAGGGCAGGCCGGATCGCGCCCATATCTCGACCAGCTTGGTGGAGCGGCAGAACCTCACAATGAGGATGGCGATGCGCCGTTTCACGCGCCTCACGAACGCTTTCAGCAAGAAGGTCGAGAACCTCGAAGCCGCCGTTGCGCTGCACTTCGCGCACTACAATTTCATCCGGCTGCACCGCTCGCTTCGCATCACGCCCGCGATGGCTGCGGACGTGACGGATCGGCTGTGGAGCATGGAGGAATTGATTGAGCGGATCGACGCGATGGCACCGGCTCCGAAGCCGCGCGGGCCTTACAGAAAGCGAGCTGCCTGAAAAGAAGAGCCCCGGAGTGGACCCGGGGCTCTCGGCGCTTACGGTACGTCTATACAGATCGGGGGTAGTGTCCGGCGTCTTAACGTTCGGCCCTGCGTAGTCGCATCGCGCCTAATTTGGGCAGGCAGTCCCGGCTTGGGGGTGCCAGTTCATTCCACGTCCCACATCCTACGCGCTTCATTTCCGCCTACCAGCGGACCGGGAAGCTGTGGTTATCCCTCAGCCAGGGTGTTTCCGGTTCGGCTCGTAAGAAGCCAAGTGAAGAGCTTCAAAGCGAACCTCCTTTCGACCGCCATTCGCTGGATCGCTGACGGCTTCCCGATAAGTGGGAAGCCGGGGGGCAGATTTCAAACTAGGACACTACCCCCCGCCGGGGAGGGGGAGATTTGCGGCGGTCCGCCGTGTAAAGGTCGATACAGCCTAGCGGCAGCGCATGTCGCTGGAGCGCTCGACCTGGCGGCCGAGCAAAGCGCCGAGCACGCCGCCGACCACGGTGCCGGTGGTGCGTTCGCCGCGCGAGTCGATGCCGCGCCCGACCAAAGCGCCGACTCCGGCGCCGACGACGAGGCCGGTTGTGCCGTCGCTGCGGCGGCAATAATAGCGCCCGTCGGTGCCGCGATAGACCTCATCCTCGGCGCTCAGCCGCCGCTCTTCGTAACGCGGGTCCTCGCGATAATAACGGGACGGCTCCCAATCCTGCGAATCGTCGGACCGCCAGCGGTAGCGGTCGGCATCGCCGCCGCCATAGCCGCCGCCATAACCGCCGCCGCCGTAACCGCCGCCGCCGTAACCACCACCGCCGCGGCGGCCGCCGCGATAGCGCCGCGCCGCCTCGTAGCGCTCTCGCTCGCGTTCGAAAATGGTCCGCTCGGTGTCGAAGCGGCGCTGCGCTTGCTCCCAGCGCGCTTCATCGGCGCGGGTCTGGCCGGAAGCGGGCGCGGCGAGGACGATTGGGGCCATGGCGATGGCCGCGAGGGCGAGTAGACTGGTTCTCATGTCGATCTCCTTGGGGGATAACGTTAGCGAAACGTCTCATGACAGATTTCGGGTCCGAACGAAATTGCGCGCGCGACGACGGCTAAAGGCGTGCAACGACAAGAAAGTTTGACGGGACGGCCGCGAGCGCGCAGGATCGCGGCGGCGGGCGTGAGTAGGAGTTGAGATGCGCAAGGCTTTCCGGGATGCCGAAACACAGGCGGCTCCGGCCCTCCGCGATCATGACGGGGACATCCTCCGCGGATGGGGGGCGAACGCGCTCGTGATCAACGGCAAAACGGTGTTCACGCTTCCGCAGATCATCCAGCAGCTGACCGCCAGCGGTACCGCGTGGGACGGCGCGCCCGGCCACCCCACTCCCCGCGCCGGAATCGGCACGATCACCTACGCCTTCTTCAATCAGGCGTCCGAGGTCTATTCCTCGGAACGGAGCGGGTTCCAGCCGCTGAGCGCGGCCCAGCGCGACGCGGTGCGCGCCGCCTTCGCGATCTGGGGCGATTTCGTCAACGTGAGCTTCGTCGAAGGGACCCCCGGCACCGCCGACATCAACATCGGCAATCTCGTCACGGACGAGGATCATTTCTCGGCTTATGCCCATTATCCGGGCTTCTCGCAGGCGGCCGGCGACATCTGGATCAGCACCAGCGCGGCGGGCAACCAGCAGATCGGGCTCGCCGAGCCCGGCTTCCGGACCTTGATGCACGAGATCGCCCACGCGCTCGGCATCTCGCATCCGGGCAATTACAACGCCGCAGAGGGCGTCACCCTGACCTACGAGGCCAATGCGGAATATTATCAGGACAGCCTGCAATATACGATCATGTCCTATTTCCCGTCGAGCTCGACCGGCGCGGTCAGGACCTCCTTCGCCGCGACCCCGATGGCGCACGACATCGCCGCGATCCAGAGCCTCTACGGCGTCAACCTGACCACGCGGACCGGCGACACGGTCTACGGCTTCAACAGCAATGCCGGCCGGGCGGCGTTTGATTTCAGCCAGAACACCCTTCCGGTGATCGCGATCTGGGACGCGGGCGGGATCGACACGCTCGATTTCTCCGGCTGGAGCAGCAATTCGCGGATCGACCTCGCGCCCGGCGCGTCGAGCGACGGCGGCGGCCAGACCTTCAACGTCCAGATCGCCTTCGGCACATTGATCGAAAATGCGACCGCCGGCGCCGGGGACGACCGGCTGACCGGCAACGACGCCGGCAACGTCCTCAGAGGCGGCGGCGGCGCCGACATCCTCCAGGGCGGGCTCGGCGGCGACATGACCGAAGGCGGCGCCGGCGCCGACGTTTTCGTCCTCGGCGGCCCCGGCGACAGCCGCCAGCGCGGCCCCCGCTCGGACGGCAAGAAGGCGATGCCGGACCAGCTGCCGGACTTCACCTCGGGGACCGACAAGATCGACCTCAGCCTGCTCGACGCCAACGCCGGGACGGCCGGCGACGACGCCTTCAGCTATGTCGGCGCGGGCGCCTTCACCGGTGTGGCGGGCCAGCTCCGATCGCAGGTCGTGGGCGGCCAGGTCCACATATACGGCGATATGGACGGCGACCTCGTCGCGGACCTCCACATTATCGCCGGGGGGACGCAGATTTTGGTCACCGACTTCATCCTCTAGCGTGGGCTTCGGGGACGAGGCCGATTTGTATCACGCGAAGGCGCAAAGACGCGAAGAAAGAGCGCGAGGGTCGGGCCGGGGCGGATGCGAGCAATGGGCGGCCGATCAGCCACTCGGCGGTGCGGCGCTGGCTGCAATCGTTGGGAAGCGCAAGGCAGCTGCCGCGTCCGCGCATCGGCGACTGATAGGCACATGATCCGCTTGGCGGTGACTGGTCCTTGCCTGTCCCCGGCGTGCCCCATTTGCGATTACCGGCAAGGCGAGATCGTCCGGCTCCAGCCGGCGATGGTTACCGTCACCGGCACCTCCGCGTCAGGGCTGGGGGGCGATGGAGCTGCCGGCGAGCCGGTCCCTTTGCGTCGCGATGGCCGCCTTCATGAGCCTCTTGTCGCCCCGGGCGCAAACCGCAAAGCCGCCGGCGCAAATCAGCGGATAGAGCGCGATGGCATATCCTATCCACCAGACCGGAAGATCCTCGGACAGCTCATAGCTGACCCCGAAAAGGATGAGGACGAAGATCAGGCAAACGCCGATCGTCGCCCGGATGCACAATTTCCAGTCGGTCAGAATGACGTCGCCATGATCGGGCGTGATGGGATCTCGATCGTATTTCCCCAAAATCACGGTCTCGCGCATTTCGTTCACGAAGCGGGCCGAGGAAAATATGGCATTGTGGATCACCCACAAGCTCAAGATCGGTGCGACGAACTGCGTTAGCGATTCCATGACTCCCTCCACGGGTCCGGGCCGGTCCTGGTGAACCCGGCGGGCCCGCCTCAGAAGCTCCCGACGCAAACTACTCCACTTCTCGCCAGCGGGCCAGCACCGCCGCCGTGCCGAGATCGCGCATCGCGTCCTCGACCGCGGCCGTGCACGCGGGTTTGACTCGCGCGCGGGGCGGAGGCAGCATCGCGAAGGGGCCGGGGATCGGCGGCCAGTGCGCGTATTGTGATCGTTGCGTCTCACATCAATCCGGGGGGAAGCGAATGAAGATGGACAGGAGCGGCGGCCGCGGCGGGCGGATCGCGGGGTCGGGCGCGGACAAGGCGATGCTGTCGCGCCGCCGTTTCACGCAGGCGGGCCTCGCCTCGGCGGGGCTGTTGCTGGGCGGGCCGGCGCTGGCGCTGCAGGCGCGCGAGCCGACCGCGGAATCGCCTTTGGGGCCGTTCTACCCGGTCAACCGGCTGGCCGAGAACGATATCGACCTGACCCGGCTCGCGGGGCGGCCCGGGCGGGCGCTGGGAGAGGTGATCGAGGTCAGTGGGCGGGTGCTCGACATGCGGGGCAATCCGATCCAGGGCGCCGTGCTCGAGCTCTGGCAGGCCAATGCGGCGGGGCGCTACATGCACGAAGCCGACATCGCGACGGCGCCGCTCGACCCGAACTTCCAGGGCTATGCGACGCTGACCACCGGCGCGACCGGCGACTGGCGGATCGTCACGATCAAGCCCGGCGGCTACGATTCGCCGATCGGCCAGCGCACCCCGCACATCCATTTCCTGTTGCAGGGCCGCAGCCACCGCAACGTCGCCCAGATGTATTTCGCCGAGGAAGCGCAGGCCAACGCGCTGGACCGGCTCTACCGCGACCTCGGCGAAGCGGCCCGCACCTCGATCGCGACGCGGGACCCGGCCGATCCGGGGAAATATCGCTGGGACATTGTGATGATGGGGTGAAGGCGGGGGTTCGCGCGGAGGCGCGGAGGCGCGGAGGCGCGGAGACGCGGAGACGCGCAGAGGCCGCGTCACGGGCCGGAATGCCGAATGGTCCCAATGTTCGCACTGCCCATGGGCGGGAGGCGGCGGACGGCCGGCGGCAGAATGGCAAGAATGGAGCTGGCGGTGAGGCGGGCAGGCATCGGCGATCCCGGCGCGCGCGCGTCACGCCGGACTGAGCGGCGAGCGGGGCGAGCGACGCGAATCGGTTTCCTGTCATTTGGCATCATGAACCATAAAGGTTAGGCTGTAGGAAAGCTCTTTTTGCGCGCGAAGACGCGAAGGGCGCGAAGGCCGCCTGGTCAAATCCCGCCGACGATGCTATTGTGCAAGCATCGGGGAGACGGTGTCAGGGAGACGGTGTCAGGCACGTACCTGACACGTACCTGACACGTACCTGACACGTGCCTGACACCTACCTGGCAGGGGGCTGGTCGCTTTGCCATGACCAAAACACAGTGTTGGGCAATATATTCCTCGATTCGAGTTAGGTGAGATCTTAGTCCACCAGCTCCACCGCCATCGCCGTCGCCTCTCCCCCGCCGATGCAGAGGCTCGCCACGCCCTTCCTTCCGCCGTGCGTCTCCAACGCGCTCAGCAAGGTTGCCAGCACCCGCGCCCCGCTCGCGCCGATCGGGTGGCCGAGCGCCGTCGCTCCGCCATGCACGTTGATCTTCTCATGCGGGATGCCGAGGTCGCGCATGGCGATCATGGCGACGCAGGCGAAGGCTTCGTTGACTTCGTAGAGGTCGACGTCGGCGGGCTTCCAGCCCGCCTTGTCGAGCGCCTTTTGCATCGCACCGACCGGGGCGGTGGTGAACTTCGCGGGGGCGTGGGCGAAGGCGGCGTGACTGACGATCCGCGCCACCGGCTTGAGGCCGAGACGGTCGGCGACGCTCTGGCGGGTGAGGATGAGGGCGGCGGCGCCGTCCGAGATCGAGGAGGCGTTGGCGGCCGTGATCGTGCCGTCCTTGGCGAAGGCGGGCTTCAGCGTCGGGATCTTGGAGGCGTCGCCCTTGCCGGGCTGCTCGTCCTCGCTGACCGTGACCGGGCCCTTGCGGCCGGCAATCTCGACGGCGACGATCTCGCGGTCGAAGGCGCCGCTTTCCTGCGCCGCCTGCGCGCGGCTCAGCGAGGCGATGGCGTAGTCGTCCTGCTGGGCCCGCGTGAACTGATATTCGGTGGCGCTCTCCTCGGCGAAGCTGCCCATCAGCCGGCCGGTCTCATAGGCGTCCTCGAGGCCGTCGAGGAACATATGATCATAGGCGGTGTCGTGGCCGATGCGCGCGCCGGAGCGGTGCTTGGGCAGGAGATAGGGGGCGTTGGTCATCGATTCCATGCCGCCGGCGATGACGATGTCGGCCGAGCCCGCATCGAGCGTGTCGGCGGCCATGATCGCGGCCTGCATGCCCGAGCCGCACATCTTGTTGACCGTGGTCGCCTCGATATGGGTGCCGAGCCCGGCCTTGATCGCCGCCTGGCGCGCGGGGGCCTGGCCAAGGCCGGCGGGGAGCACGCAGCCCATGTAGATCTTGTCGATGTCGGCGGCCGCGACTCCAGCGCGCTCGACCGCGGCTTTGACGGCGGCGGCGCCGAGCTCGGTGGCGGTGGCGCCGGAGAGCGCGCCCTGGAACGAGCCCATCGGCGTGCGGGCGTAGGAGAGGATGACGACGGGGTCGGTGATACCGGACATTTGGAACTCCAGAACCGTTCGGGCTGAGCCTGTCGAAGCCCTCACTTCTTCAGCGCCCGAACCAAGGAAAGGGCTTCGACAAGCTCAGCCCGAACGGAGGGGGAGATAGGCGCAGGGGCGAGCTTGTTCAAACCTTTCGGCCTCTGCTAGGGCCGCGCCCGAACAGGAGACATGCACATGTCCGAGCTTGGCCTCGATTTCGAACTGGGCGAGATGGCCGATGCGATCCGCGACACGACCCGGCGCTTTTCCGCGGACAGGATCGCGCCCTTGGCCGCCAGGATCGACGCGGAGGACTGGTTCCCGGTCGAATTGTGGCCCGAAATGGGGGCGCTCGGCCTCCATGGCATCACCGTCTCGGAGGAGGATGGCGGGCTGGGCCTGGGCTATCTGGAGCATGTCGTCGCGCAGGAGGAGGTGGCGCGGGCGTCGGCCTCGATCGGGCTTTCCTACGGGGCGCATTCGAACCTGTGCGTCAACCAGATCCGGCGCTGGGCGAGCCCGGAGCAGAAGGCGAAATATCTGCCCAAATTGATCTCCGGCGAGCATGTCGGCTCGCTCGCAATGTCGGAGGCGGGCGCGGGCTCGGACGTCGTCTCGATGAAATTGAAGGCCGAGGCGGTGCAGGGCGGCTATGTGCTCAACGGCACCAAATTCTGGATCACCAATGCGCAGCATGCCGACACGCTCGTCGTCTACGCCAGGACCGGCGAAGGCTCGCGCGGCATCACCACCTTCCTGATCGAGAAGGGGATGAAGGGCTTCTCGATCGGCCAGAAGCTCGACAAGATGGGCATGCGCGGCTCGCCCACCGCCGAGCTGATCTTCGACGATTGCGAGGTTCCGGACGAAAATGTGATGGGGCCGGTGAACGGCGGCGTCGGCGTGCTGATGTCGGGGCTCGATTACGAGCGGACCGTGCTCGCCGGCATCCAGCTCGGGATCATGCAGGCCTGCCTCGACGTGGTCCTGCCCTATGTCCGCGAGCGCAAGCAGTTCGGCAAGCCGATCGGGAGCTTCCAGCTGATCCAGGCCAAGGTCGCCGACATGTATGTCGCGCTGAACAGCGCGCGCGCCTATGTCTACCAGGTGGCGCGGGCCTGCGACGCGGGCAGGACGACGCGCTTCGACGCGGCGGGCGCGATCCTGCTGGCGAGCGAGAATGCGGTGAAGGTGGCGGGCGAGGCGATCCAGGCGCTGGGCGGCGCGGGCTATACCAAGGACTGGCCCGTCGAACGCTATTTCCGCGACGCGAAGCTGCTCGATATCGGCGCGGGGACCAACGAGATCAGGCGGATGCTGATCGGGCGGGAATTGATCGGGGCCTGAAGAAGATTTTGACGTGAGGCCTGCCGCATAGATCATCGGCGTCAACGGCGTCGGCGAACGCTGCCGCACGGTGGTGCTGCCCTTCCTCAGCAGCCCCTCGCCGGCGAATAGAAACCCTGTGATTCCCTTATAAGGGACGCCCCTTATAAGGGATCGAGGGTCGTGGAACTTTTCGCAATCGCGGGGGGCCCGTTCCCACCTTCGCTTCTCGGCGCCGTCGCCCGCATTGCCGTCCGCGTTGCCGGTCGTGCGGCCGTCCGCGTTGCCGCCTGTGCCGACGCTCGCGTTGCCGCTCGTGCCTCCGCTCGCATTGCCGCTCGCGTCGCCGATTGCTTACCAGATCCGGACCCGCGCTTCCGGCTCCAGATAGAGGCGCTGGCCGGGCTGCACGTTGAAGGCCGCGTACCAGGCGTCGAGGTTGCGGACGGTTTCGGCGCGGTAGCGGCCCGGGGCGTGGCCGTCGCTCGCGATCAGGTTGCGCAACGTCGCCTCGCGGGTGTGCTCGCGGCGGCTCTGGGCATAGCCGAGGAAGAAGCGCTGGTCGCCGGTGAGGCCGTCGATCACCGGCGCCGGCCGACCGCCCAGCGAATGCTGATAGGCGTCATAGGCGGCGGCGAGGCCGGCGAGGTCGGCGATATTCTCGCCCAAGGTGAGCTCGCCGTTGAGGTGCAGGCCGGGGAAGGGCTGATAGGCGTTGTACTGGCGGACCAGGGCCGCGCTGGTCTCGCGGAAATGGGCGCTGTCCTCGCTCGTCCACCAATTGCGCAGCCGTCCCTCGGCATCGAACTCGGCGCCGAGATTGTCGAAGCTGTGGCTGATCTCATGGCCGATCACCGAGCCGATCGCGCCGTAATTGTAGGCCGGGTCGGCGTTGCGGTCGTAGAAAGGCGGCTCGAGGATGCCGGCGGGGAAGTTCATCGCATTCTGCAGCGGCAGGAAGACCGCGTTCACGGTGTGCGCGCCCAGCCACCATTCCCCCCGGTCGACCGGCCGGCCCAATTTGGAGAGCTGGTGGCGATATTCGAACTCCTGCGCGCGCCAGGCATTGCCGAAGGCGTCGTTCCGGCGGATCACGAGGGAGGAATAATCGCGCCAGCGCTCGGGATAGCCGATGCCGACGGTCACCGTCTCGACCTTGCGCCGCGCCTCGGCGAGCGTGGAGGGCGCCATCCAGGTGAGGCCGACCAGGCGGCGGTCGAAGGCGGCCACGATGTTGCGGACCATGATCTCGACCTCGGCCTTGGCGGCGGGCGGGAAATGGCGCTCGACATAGATCCGGCCGACCGCGTCGGAGAGGGCGCCGCTGGTCGCCTGGATGGCGCGGCGCGCGCGCGGGCGCTGCGCTTGCGCGCCCGAGAGGATTCGGCCGTAGAAGGAGAAGCGCAGATCGTCATAGGCCGTGGGCAGCACGGCGGCGAAGCGGCTGGCGGTGTGGAAGGCCAGCCAGTCCTTCCAGGTCTCGAGCGGCTCGCTCGCCACCAGAGCGGAGAGGCCGCGGACCGGTTCGGCATGCCAGGCGACGATCCGGTCCTGCCCGCCGAGGCGCGCCGCCGTGAAGAAGGCGTTCCAGTCGATGCCGGGGGCGCGGGTCGCGAATTCGGCGCGGCGCCAGGTCTGCACCCGATGCGGGTCCTGCGCGGCGACCGCGTCGGCATGGGCGCGCGCGATCTTGACCTCGAGCTCGAAGATGCGCTGGGCGCGCGCGGCGGCGTCGGGGACGCCCATCTGGGTCAGCATCGCGGCGATATAGGCGCGGTAGCCGTCGCGGACCCGGGTCATCGCCGGCGTGTCGGACAGGTAATAATCGCGGTCGGGCAGGCCGAGCCCGCCCTGCAGCAGATAGGCCATGTTGCGGTTCGGTTCCTGCAGTCCCTGCGCGACGAACACGCCGAACAGATTCTCGGTGCCGAAGCTGGTCGCGTTCAACGGATCGACGTCGGCGCGCATGCTGGCGCCCAATGCGGCGGAGAGCGCGCGGCGGCTGGAAATGGCGCGGATGCGGGCGAGCGCCGGCTGCAGCGGCTGGGCGCCGCGGGCATCGATCCCGGCGCGGTCGAGATAGGCGGCATAATAATCGGCGATCTTGCGCGCGTTGCTGCCGGCGGCTGGATTGCCTCGCCCGGCGCCGGTGATGATCGCGATGTTGCGCTGCTCGACGAGCATGGCGGCGGTCAGGAAGGAGCCGATGCTGGAGCGGTCGGGCGGAATCTCGGTGCGGCCGCGCCAGCCGCCATTGGCATATTGATCGAAGCCGTCGCCCGGCGCCGCGCTCTTGTCGATGCCCGCGAGGTCGACGCCGACCCCCGGCCCTGCGGCGGGCTGGGCGATCGCGGCGGCGGCGACCAGGAAGGCGGCGGCGACGAGCATGAAACGGGGCATGGCTGTATCCGGAGCTATGGCGGGGTGGCCCAGCCCTAAAGGCCCGCGTCCGCCGCGCCTAGCCCGTTCGACCAAGGCCCACTTCCCATCGACAGGCGACGCGGCTAACCGGTCGTGGAGACAATAAGGGGAAGCGGATGAGCGCCGACATGCTTTTCGTGCTGCAATGGTATGGCGCGATCGCGGCCGCCATCGCGGCGCTGACGGTCGCGCTGGACCTGGGGCGGCGGCCGACGGGCTGGGCCTTCGTGCTGTTCGTCACTTCGTCGATCGCCTTCATCCTCTACGGCTTCCTCGATCCCCGTCCCGAGGAGGCGATTGCGAGCCTCAACGTGGCGCTGCTCTTCATCAACCTGTTCGGGGTCTATCGCTACCTGATCCGCAAGAAAGCGCCGGTGCACGCGTCATGAGCCTCCTGACCAGCCGGATCGACGAAGGCTCGGAGGATTTCCGCCGCTATGCCGCGCACAATCGCGCGCTCGCCGCCGAGCTGCGCGCGCGGGTCGCGGAGGCGGCGCTGGGCGGCAATGAGAAGTCGCGGGAGCGGCATGTGGCGCGCGGCAAGCTGCTGCCCCGCGAGCGGGTCTCCCGGCTGCTCGATCCGGGCTCGCCCTTCCTCGAGATCGGCCAGCTCGCCGCCTGCGACATGTACAAAGGCGAAGTGCCGGGCGCCGGCATGATCGCCGGCATCGGCCGCGTTTCGGGCCGCGAGACGATGATCCTTTGCAACGACGCCACGGTGAAGGGCGGCACTTATTATCCGATGACGGTGAAGAAGCATCTGCGCGCGCAGGAGATCGCGCTGCAGAACCGGCTGCCGAGCGTCTACCTGGTCGACTCAGGGGGCGCGAACCTGCCGCACCAGGCCGAGGTCTTCCCCGACCGCGACCATTTCGGCCGCATCTTCTACAATCAGGCGCAGATGTCGGCGGAAGGGCTGGCCCAGATCGCCTGCGTGATGGGGAGCTGCACGGCGGGCGGCGCCTATGTGCCGGCGATGAGCGACGAGAGCGTGATCGTCCGCAACCAGGGCACCATCTTCCTCGCCGGGCCGCCCTTGGTGAAGGCTGCGACGGGCGAGGTGATCAGCGCCGAGGAGCTGGGCGGCGGCGATCTCCACGCGCGCAGGTCCGGCGTGGTCGACCATCTCGCCGAGAATGACGAGCATGCCTTGGCGATCGTCCGCGACATCGTGGCGCGGCTCAACACGGTGAAGGCGCCGGACATCGACCTCGCCGAGCCGATGGCGCCGAAGCTCGATGCGGAGGGGCTGTACGGCGTCATCCCCGACGACGTGCGCACGCCTTATGACGTGCACGAGGTGATCGCGCGGATCGTCGACGGCTCGGAGCTGCACGAGTTCAAGCCGCTCTACGGCACCACCCTGGTCTGCGGCTTCGCGCGGATCTGGGGGATGCCCGTGGCGATCCTCGCCAATAACGGCATTCTGTTTAGCGAGAGCGCGCTCAAGGGCGCGCATTTCATCGAGCTCGCCTGCCAGCGGCGCACGCCTTTGCTGTTCCTCCAGAACATCTCCGGTTTCATGGTCGGCGGCAAATATGAGGCCGAGGGGATCGCCAAGAACGGCGCCAAATTGGTGACCGCGGTGGCGACCGCGCAGGTGCCCAAGGTGACAGTGCTGATCGGCGGCAGCTTCGGCGCCGGCAATTACGGCATGTGCGGCCGGGCCTATGGCCCGCGCTTCCTGTTCACCTGGCCCAATGCGCGGATTTCCGTGATGGGCGGCGAGCAGGCGGCGAGCGTGCTGGCGACGGTGCACAAGGACGCGGAGAGCTGGACGCCGGAGGAGGCCGAAGCCTTCAAGGCCCCGATCCGCCAGCGCTACGAGGACGAAGGCAATCCCTATCACGCCACCGCGCGGCTGTGGGACGACGGCATCATCGATCCGGCGCAGACCAGGGATGTGCTCGGGCTCGCGTTCGCGGCGACGCTGAACGCGCCGATCGCGGAGCGGGCTCAGTTCGGCGTGTTCAGGATGTGATCATGGAGAGCGTTCAGGAAACCCCGCCCGAGCCCACCGCGAAGCGATCACGCCGGGGCCTCTTCATCCTGTTGGCCCTGTTGGCGGTCGGCCTCATATGTGCCGGAGGTATCTATCTTGACGGGCAGGCCGTCAGCGGCCCGGTCGCCAAAGCGCTGGCCGGCGAGAGCGGCGCCGATACGCGCGTTTACCGGAGAAACTGGATAAGCCGCGACGAAATTGTCTTCGACATTCGCTCCGTCGAGGGGAGCATCTCGATGGCGGACATGACGCGGCGCCTGCTCAAGGCTGCCGAGGCTCTGAAGGAATCGAGCTTCTCCCGCGTATATCTCGCCTACCGGGGCGAAGAGCGCTTCTATTTCGAGGGCGCTTACTTCAAGCGGATCGGGGAGGAGCGCAGCTATCAGAACCCGATCTATACGATCAGGACGATGCCGGAAAATGTGCGGAATCTGGATAGCACGCCGGCTTTCGGAACCTGGACCGGCGGGGTCATCGGCGTCCTCGGCAGGCAGATGGAAGACAGCAACGAATTCCATCGGCGATGGTGGGCTCGGGATGCAATAGGGACTTTCATATCCTGAGCGCGGGGAAGAGTGAGATGAGGGTGGCGCGGGCTAGGTTCGGCGTGTTCAGGATGTTACAAGAGATGGGATGGGGGCGATGAAATTCGGAACCCTGAACTTATTATCCTGCCTGGCGCTGCTCGGCGCGTGCAGCCAGCCAGCCCAGCAAGAAGGCAATGCGTCGGCCCGGGCAGAGCCTTCGGCGAAAGCGTCGGCGTCGCCTTCCTCGCCGCCCGCGCCGAGCGGACCCTTCGGTTTGACTATGGGCCAGCCTGAAGCCAGCCTTGACCTGGACACGAGCGAGCAAGGCGCGCCGGGCGAGGCGCGGCTGTTGCGCTCCGTGCCGCGGCCGATGGGGGAATTCGAGACTTATGCGGCGCTGGCTTATCCGAATACCGGCCTGTGCGAGATCCGGGCCGTCAGCAGGGTATTCGAGTCCGACTCCTATGGGCACAATGTCAAATCCGCCATGGATTCGCTGGCGGCTCTCCTCGACTCGCGATACGGGCGGCATCGGAAATCGGACAGTTGTTCAGACCGCAATTGTGAGTTCTTCCAGCAAAACCTTCGCAGCGGAAGCCAAGTCTACTCCTACAGATGGTCCTCCGACACGGGAGGAACCCTGGCCAATGGCCTTGGCGAGGTCGTTCTCGTGGCGATGCCTGGGGAGTTCAACGGCACCTTCTTCCGCCTGGATTACAGATCGGCCAACCGACAAGCCTGTGAAGCCGCGCGGACGCGCGCCAGAGCCGCCGCGCTATGAGCGCTTGTCGTTGGATCGTCGAGCCGGACCGGAGCAGGCGCAATTCGGGATTTCCGGATTCTAGGATGCAAACCTTTCTTATCTTCGCGCCTTCGCACCCTTTGCGTGAACCCGATCTGATTTCACGCGAAGGCGCGAAGGCGCGAAGAAGGGGGCGGCGTTGATCGAGGCGATGGATGCGTCGGATGCGCCGGCGGCGTCCGGAGGTTATGCTCAGGCTGTTCGCCTGAGCGGGTTCGAAGCGCTGCTCTTCGTCAGCGGGCAGATCCCGGTCGATGTGGCCGGTGCCGTGCCCGAGGCCTTTACCGACCAATGCCGCCTCGTCTGGCGCAACGTCGAGGCGCAGCTGCGGGCCGCCGGCATGGGCCTTCCCGATATCGTCAAGGTCACGACCTTCCTTTCCGACCGCGCTTATGCCGCCGAGAACAGTGCGATCCGCCGCGAGGTGCTGGCAGGGTTGACCCCGGCGCTCACCGTCATCATCGCGGGTATCTACGATCCGGCCTGGCTGCTGGAGATCGAGGTGATCGCGGCGCGTTCGGTTCGGGACAAGGGGATATGATCATGCGACCGATGTTTCTCGCCTTGCTGCTCATCACCGCCGCGCCGGCCGCCGCGCAACATACGGAGGAGGCGGACAGGGCCGCAGTGATGGCGACCGTCGAACAATTGTTCGGGGCGCTGGCGAGCAAGGATCGGGCGGCGTTGCTCGGCGCTGTGGTGGCCGAGGGGCGGGCGACCTCGGCCGGGGCCGACGCGGCGGGGCGGCCGCAGATAAATTCCACCGACTGGACGACCTTCGCCGACCGGCTGGCCCGGATGACCGACCGGCTAAGCGAGCGGCTGATCGATCCGCACGTCCATGTCGAAGGCGACATAGCGATGATCTGGAGCCGCTACGAATTCGAGATCAACGGCGCCTTCTCGCATTGCGGGATCGACCATTTCGATCTGGTCCGGATCGAGGGCCGCTGGCGCGTGCTCAATCTTACCTGGACGCGGCAGACCGAAAACTGCCCCGGGCGATGACGCACGGGTAGGGACGATCATGGCACGCAATTATGGCCGACTCTTGCTGCTCGCCGAGGAGCTCCAGGTCTTCACCGGCTATCTCGGCACCGAGGAGCTCAAGCAGCGCCAGCAATTCCAGAGCCGATTCGACGACGAGCGCGCGAAGATCGTCTACGAGCTCTTCAGGGAAGGCGGCAGCGCCGAGGAATTGCGCCGGGCCGTGGTCGCGGATCTGGACCGGATCGAGCTGGCCACCGCCGAATACAGCCCGGGCGCGGTCGCCGAGGCGCAGGAGGGGCTGCTCGCGGAAATCGACGCGCAGGCCCGCTCCAGCCCGGCCACGCGCTTCCTGATGCGCTGGGCGCCGGTCGCTTTCGCGACCGTTGCGGGCGGGATCTATCTCTACCTGAGGGCGCGGTAATGATCGAATCCCTGCTCATCGCGAACCGGGGCGAGATCGCCTGCCGGATCATCCGCACCGCGCGGCGGCTTGGGGTGCGGACGGTGGCGGTCTATTCGGATGCGGACGCCAAAGCGCTGCACGTGCGCGAGGCGGACGAGGCGGTGCATATCGGGCCGTCGCCGGCGCGCGAATCCTATCTCGTCGGGGAGAAGATCATCGCCGCGGCCAGGGAGACGGGCGCCGAGGCGATCCATCCCGGCTACGGCTTCCTCAGCGAGAATGCGGATTTCGCGCAAGCCGTGATCGATGCCGGGCTGATCTGGGTCGGGCCGAGGCCCGAGAGCATCCGCGCGATGGGGCTCAAGGACGCGGCCAAGGCGCTGATGATCGCGGCCGGGGTTCCGGTGACGCCCGGCTATCTGGGCGAGGACCAGGATCCGGCGCGGCTCAGGCAAGAGGCGGACAAGATCGGCTATCCGGTGCTGATCAAGGCGGTGGCGGGCGGCGGCGGCAAGGGGATGCGGCGGGTCGACGCCTCCGGGGACTTCGCCGACGCCTTGCTCAGCTGCAAGCGCGAGGCGGCCTCCTCGTTCGGCGACGACCGCGTGCTGATCGAGAAATATATCCTGAGGCCCCGCCATATCGAGGTGCAGGTGTTCGGCGACAGTCAGGGAAACGTCGTCCACCTGTTCGAGCGCGACTGCTCGCTCCAGCGGCGCCACCAGAAGGTGATCGAGGAGGCGCCGGCGCCGGGGATGGACGCGGAGACGCGGGCCGCGGTCTGCGACGCCGCGGTCAAGGCGGCCAAGGCGGTCGACTTTGTCGGCGCGGGCACGATCGAGTTCATCGCCGATGCGTCGGAAGGGCTTCGCGCCGACCGCATCTGGTTCATGGAGATGAACACCCGCCTCCAGGTCGAGCATCCGGTGACCGAGGAGATTACCGGGCAGGATCTGGTGGAGTGGCAATTGCGCGTGGCCTCGGGCGAGGCGCTGCCGAAGCGGCAGGACGAGCTCGCCATCAAGGGCTGGGCGATGGAGACCCGGGTCTATGCGGAGGATCCGGCCAACGGCTTCCTGCCCGCGACCGGCCAACTCGGCTTCCTGCCGCTCGACACCTATGTCCGTATCGATTCCGGCTACGACATCGGTCACACCATCTCGCCCTTCTACGACCCGATGATCGCCAAGCTGATCGCGCGCGGCCGCACGCGGGAGGACGCCATCGACCATTTGAGGCTTGCGCTGACCCACGATGTGATGGGCCCGATCAAGACCAACGCGCGATTCCTGGTGGCGGCGCTCACCCACCCGGATTTCCGCAACGGCGACATCACCACCGCCTTCCTGACCGAGCATCTGGAGACGCTTACCGAGGTGCCGCCGCCGAGCGCGGACGCGCTCAATCTGGCGGCCGACCATTTCTCCGGACGGCGCAAGCAATGGGACGAATGTCTCGCCGCCGATTCCTGGTCCTCGCTGCCTGGCTTGCGCCTCAATGCGCCGAGCGATCGGACCGTACGCCTTAATTGGCAAAGCGAGGCGCTGACCGGCACCATCGATGCGCCGGGCGGGGACCTGCCGAGCTTTTTCCACACGTGGGACAATATCGTCTACGTCAACGAGGACGGCTTCACTTATGCGATCACCCAGGGCTTTGCCGGCGTCGGCGGGGCAGTCGGCGAAGGCGACGGCGCGATCGTCTCGCCGATGCCGGGGAAGATCATCGCAGTCGCGGTTGGCAAGGGCGACAGCGTGACCAAGGGCCAGAAGCTGGTCACGCTCGAGGCGATGAAGATGGAGCATAGCCTGACCGCCCCGTTCGATGGCATAGTGGCCGAGCTAGACGCATCCGAGGGCGCGCAGGTGAGCGAGGGCGCCTTGCTGGCGCGGATCGAGAAGGGGGACTGATGCCCGGCCGCTATTACGAGCAGTGGAGGCTCGGCGACACGATCCGCCATCAGCCGCACCGGACGGTGACCGAGACCGACAATCTCATGATCTCGGCGCTGACCCACAATCCGCAGCCGCTGCATCTCGACGAGACCTATGCGGAAGCCACCGAGTTCGGGCGGATCGTCGTCAACGGCACCTTCACCTTCGCGCTGCTGGTCGGGCTCTCGGTCGGCGACACGACGCTCGGCACATTGGTCGCCAATCTCGGCTACGACAAGGTGAGGATGCCCAAGCCGGTGTTCATCGGCGACACCTTGCGCGCCGAGACCGAAGTGGTCGCCCTCAAGGACAGCAATTCGCGGCCCGAAGCGGGGATCGTCACCTTCGAGCACCGCATGTTCAACCAGCGCGACGAGCTGGTTTGCGTGACGGAGCGGACGGCGCTGATGCAGAGGCGGGCGTGAGGGCGGGATGAAGCTGCGCTCGCTGCTCTTCGTGCCGGGCGACCGGCCGGACCGGATGGAGAAGGCGCTCGGCGCCGGCGCCGACGCGCTGATCCTCGATCTCGAGGATGCGGTCGCGCCCGCCGCCAAGCCGGAGGCGCGCAGGGCGGTGGCGCGCTTCCTCGATGCGCACCCTGAGGCCCGGACCTTCGTGCGGGTCAACCCGCTCGACAGCCCGGAGCACGAGCGGGACCTGGACGCGATTCTCGACGGCCATCCCGACGGGATCGTGCTGCCCAAAGCGGAAGGCGGGGTCTCGGTCGAGACGCTCGCCCGCAGCCTCGCCGAGCGCCGCAACGCCACCGCATTGATCCTTCCCATCGCCACCGAGACGCCCGCTGCGCTGTTCCAGCTCGGCACCTACGCGGGGTGCAAGAGGCTGGCGGGCCTGACCTGGGGCGCGGAGGACCTGCCCGCCGCGATCGGCGCGGTTACGTCGAGAGAGGAGGACGGCCGCTTCACCCCGCCTTACGAGCTCGCCCGTTCACTCTGCCTGTTCGGGGCGGCGGCGGCCGGGGTGCCGCCGATCGAGACGGTCTATCCCGCCTTTCGCGACCTCGAGGGCCTGGCCGCTTATGCCGCCCGCGCCCGACGCGACGGCTTTGCCGGGATGATGGCGATCCACCCCGACCAGGTCGGCGTGATCAATGCCGCCTTCACGCCGAGCGAGGCGGAGATCGCGCATGCGCGCGCGGTGGTGGCGGCGTTCGAGGCCAATCCCGGTGCCGGCGCGCTGGCCCTGGACGGGCGGATGATCGACCGGCCGCATCTCCTTCAGGCGCAGCGGATTCTTCAGAATGGGGACAGTTGCTAGCAACTGTCCCCGGGAAATGCGTCATGAGCCCGTAGTTTTTTCGTCACAAAAGCTTGTCGGATTCGTCACAAAAGTGTAATGACTCGGCCAAATCCAGGGGAGATGGCCGATGAAGTTGCCCGTGACGCTTGCTCTTGCCGCGCTTTCGCTTGCCGGCTGCGCGGTCAATCGGGCGGCGCCTCTGGCCGAGACCGGCTATGCGCCGGGCGCGCTGGCGGTCGCCGCCATCGAGCGCGGCGACTGGGCGCGGGCCGAGGCCCTGCTGACCGACGCCAGCCGCGGCGCCGCCGACGATCCCGCCCGTTTGATCAATCTCGGCAAGGTCTATTGGGAGACCGGCCGGCACGAGCAGGCGCGCGCCGCCTGGCGGCGGGCTTTGGCGTCGAACCAGGCCTTCGAGGTCGAGACGATGGGCGGACGCACCGTCTCCACGCTCCAGCTCGCGCGCGAGGCGCTCGATGCCTATGACGCGCGGCCGGCGCAGGTGATCGCGGCGCGGCGCTGAGGGCTTTCGGGCCAGCAGGATAAGAGGAGTCATCCCGGCGAAGGCCGGGACCCATGAACACGGTCGGTGCAAGTGAAGCGAAGGCGCTTTCGCCAATCCTCTCAGCACGGAGTTCATAGGTCCCGGCCTTCGGGGTCCCCGCAAAGTAGTACTTTGCGGGGTGCCCCTTCGCCGGGATGACTCCGAGTGGGGTTCGTCCTAAGCGCGGGCGGTGTCCGAGGGGCTTTTCCCGCAGCTGTCGCCATGGCTCGCCGCCACGTTCGGCGGCGTGCTCGGGCTCGTCGTCGGCAGTTTTCTCGCCACATTGCTGATCCGCTGGCCGGCCGGGCGGAGGGTGATCGGCGGTCGGTCGCGCTGCGACGGCTGCGGGAAAGTGCTGGGGCCGCTGGAGCTCGTGCCGGTGATATCCTGGCTGGTCCGGCGCGGACGCTGCCGACATTGCGGCGCGGCGATCGACACGCGGCACGTCGCGATCGAGCTTGCCGCCGGGCTGATCGGCCTGGTGGCCGCGCTGGCGCACCCGCTGCCGCTGGCCTTGGTCACCGCCGGCTTCGGCTGGTGGCTGCTGCTGATCGCCGCGCTCGACCTCGAACATCAATGGCTGCCGGATCTGCTCACCTTGCCCCTGCTCGCGCTCGGCCTCGCCGCCGCAGGGGCCGGCTTCGGGCCGCCGCTCGCCGAGCGCGCGATCGGTGCCGCGATCGGCTGGGCGAGCCTGGCGCTGATCGCCTTCCTCTACAGGCGGATGCGCGGGCGCGAGGGGATGGGCGGCGGCGATCCCTGGATGTTCGGCGCGGCCGGCGCCTGGGTGGGGGCCTGGAACCTGCCGGCGATCCTGCTCGCCGCCGGGCTGCTCGGCCTCGCCGCATTGCTGGCGATGCGGCTGAGGGGCGAGGCGGTGAGCGCGACCAGCCGGCTGCCGCTCGGCACCCTGATCGCGCTCGCCGCCTGGCCCGCCTGGCTGCTGGTTGCGCAGAGTGCATCCTAAGTCATTCAGGCTTCGTCCATATTTGGACCGCTAAAGAGGTCGCTTAAGGGCGGCGTCGTTCCCTAGAGGCGCCGCCCGCCTTCCCCGGGGACAGTTGCGTGCAACTGTCCCCATTCTCTTATCGGCGCCTGGCGGGGACAGTTACGAGTAACTGTCCCCATTCTCACGCGGTCCCCATCGCTCCCCTCGAATCGCTTGCGCGCCGCCCGAAAAGCTGTGAACGTCCTTCGCGTACGACTCTTCGGGGAAGGGGAGGCGTTTTCGCCCACCAGTTCAAGACGATGAGCCGTCGGATTCGTCCGGCCCTGTCTTATTTGAGTCACGGGCCGGTCATAGCTGGGCGGGAGGACCGTTCGGGGGGAGGCTTGGACATCGCATCGCGGCTCGCCTTGACCACCCGCGGGGGGCGGCTGCTCGAGCGGCTGCCGCGCCTCACCGCTTTCTCGGCGGCCGAGCTGCTGCTCCTCGTCCTGCTCGCCGTGCAGGGCGCGCGGCTGATCTGGCTCATTGCCGCGCCTCTGGGGCCGGTCGGCGACTGGAAAGCGTCCTCCGCTTTGGCGATGCCGGCGAGCAGCAACGTGCTGACCGCCTTCGATCCCTTCTTCCGGCTGAGCACCGGCGGGCCCGTCGTCGTCACCTCCCTGAACCTCAGGCTGCACGGCGTGCGCGAGGACCGGGCGACGGGACGCGGCGCGGCGATCATCGCCTTGCCCGACGGCCGCCAGATGAGCTTCGCGGTCGGAGAGGAGATCATGCCGGGCGTCACCCTGACCGCGGTCGGCTTCGACAACGTCACCATCTCGCGTTCGGGCACGGCCGAGCAGATCTTCCTCGACCAGTCCGAGCCGGCCTCCGTTGCGGGCGGTAGCTCGACGACGCCGGTGCCGCCGGGCGCGCCGCAGGTGGTGACTCCGCAAATGCCGCCTGCCGCCGGCGCGGCGATCAACTTCCAGCCGCGCATCGCCGGGTCCGGAGTCAACGGAATCATCGTCTCGCCCGGCGCCGATGGCGGCCAGGCGCTGCGCGCGGCGGGTCTGCTGCCCGGCGACGTTATCGTTTCAGTGAACGGCCAGCGCATCACCTCGCTCGACCAGGCGCGCTCGATGGTCACGGGCGGCGAGGTCAACGTCATGGTCGATCGCGGCGGCCGCGCGGTCGCGCTCAGGGTAAGGCTCAACCAGTGAAACGTCTGTTGCTTGCTTTGGCGTTGCTCTGCGCGCCCGTCTCGGCCGCCCAGGCCCAGCATGTGCTGAACCTGCGCGACGCCGACATCCGCGCCTTCATCCAGGACGCGGCGCGGGTCACCGGGCGCACCTTCATCATCGACCCAGCCGTCCAGGGCCGGGTCTCGGTGATCACCCAGAGGCCGCTCTCGACCAGCGAATATTTCGAATTGTTCGTCTCGACGATGCGCGCCAACGGCTTCGTCGCGGTGCCGGTCCGGGGCGGCGCCTTCCGCATCCAGCCGATCGCCGGCGCCGCCGCGAGCGCGCCGATCAGCCGCGGCCGGCGCGGCGGCTCGGCCTTCGTCACCGAGATTTTCCGGGTCCGCCATATCGAGGCGGCCTCCGCGGTCGAGAGCCTGAGGCCCCTGGTCAGCCGCGACGGCGCGATCACCGCCAACAGGGGGACGATCATCGTCTCCGACTTCGCCGACAATATCGCGCGGGTGCGGCAGGTGCTGGCGCGAATCGACGTCGACCAGAGCGCGACCCGCGTCGTCGGGCTGCAATTCGCAGGCGCGCGCGAGATCGCCGCCGCGCTCGCCGAGCTCGCCCCGGACGGCGTCTCAGTGGTGCCGGTCGACAGCTCCAACGCCATCGCCTTCCGCGGCGACGCCGCCTCGGTCGCCAATCTGATCCGCATCGCCGAGGATCTCGACAGGCGCGCGGCCAGCGGCAGCGAGATAAGGGTGGTCTTCCTCCAGCATGCCGACGCCGCGCAATTGCTGCCGGTGCTGGAGCGGCTGCTCGGCCAGGCGCCGACCCAGGCGAGCGCGCCGCAGCGCACCCGGCGCAGCACCGGCGCGGGCGTGGCCGGCCAGAAC
>JBKJZJ010000204.1:0-14814 GCA_046715355.1 Allosphingosinicella sp.
GGCATAAGGCGTGAACAGGGACGAGGCGATCACGTCCGCCGCGGGCGGCGGCTGCACGACCTGGTCCTGATGCGAGGCCGGCACCGACACCAGGGGCGCCGCGTCCATCCACGGCTCGCGCTGGACGATCGGATAGCCATGCAGGCCGACGCCCCAGCCCTTCGCCGACTTCTCCACCCGTCCGCCGAACGCTTCGGCCATGATCTGGTGGCCGAAGCAGATGCCGACGAGCCTGGCCCTGCCCTTGGCGGCGCGCAGGAAGGTCGCGAGCTTCGCGATCCAGGGCAGATCCTCATAGACGCCCGCCGACGAGCCGGTGACGAGATAGGCCGCGTGCCGCCCGACGTCCGGCGGCAATTCGCCGGCGGCGACGTCGTAGCTCGCCGCCGCGACGCCGAGCAGCCGCTCGAACATCGCCGGGTAACGGCCATGCTCGGCGATCAGGGCGGCCGGCGGCGTCCCGGCTTCGAGGATGGCGAGGCTCATCGGGAGCGTCGGCGGCGTCCTTGCGCGGGCGCCAGCGCTTCGCGGAAGAAGCAGATCGTCGCCGGCCAGGCAGCCGCGCGGGCGCGGTCATTGTCTTCGATCGTGCCGCCGAGCATCGGCAGCATCTCGGCCCCGGTCGGCCCGACGGCCGGGGGCACCGGCGCCATATGGCCGGCGTCGGCATAAGAGACATGCTCCACCCGGTGCCGGAAGCCTCGTGCCCTGAGCCGGGTCACCATCGCCTCGGCCATCGCCGCCGAGGGCCAGAGCGCGTCGGCGCGGCCCGAGATGAAGAGGATCGGGCCGTTGATGCGCTCGACCGGGATGGCGGCCTCGGCGTGCCGCGGCAGATTGGGCAGCGCGTCCGCGTAGAACTCGAAGATCGAGGTGAAGCCGCGGCTCGTTTCATAGGGCAGGAAGGGCAAGGGCGCGCCGCCCGCCGACCAGCTCGAGCGGCGCGCGAAGTCCTGCGACAGGCCCTGCCAGACGACATGGCTGGGCGAGCCCGCCGCGACCGCGCGGATCTCGGGATGGCGCGAGGCGACCAGCAAGGCAGCCTCGGCGCCCTTGGAGATGCCGAACACGCCGATCCGGCGCGCATCGACGCTCGGCTGGGCGGCGAGCCAGGCGAGGCCGCGGTCGAACGTCTCGAGCGGGATCTGGTCGAGATGTGCGGGCAGCCCGTGGGCGCGGAAATAGGACAAAGCGAGCACCGCATAGCCCTGCGCGGCGAACGGCGCGGCCATCGCGCGCACGCCCCGCGTCCCGCCCTCCGAGCCGCCCAAAATCAGCAGCGCCGGAAAGGGACCGGGCCCTTGGGGCCGGATGAACTGCGCGACCAGCCCGTCCTGCGCAACGTCCTGAGTGACGGTGGCGACGTCGGCCGCCGGCGCGCATTGCGTCGCATTCTGGGCGGCCGCGGCGCCGGCCCACAGCAGCAGGGCCGGCAATAGAATCCATGTCCGCATCATCCACCTCCCCCCGAAAATAGGGACAGTATATATTTTTCGCGTGCGCCCCAGAGGTTCATCCGGTCTGGCTCGAAAAATACATACTGTCCCTATTTTTTCGAGCGCCGGTCGCGCGTCGCCAGCGTGCGCAGGCGCAAAGCGTTGAGCTTGATGAAGCCCGCCGCGTCGCGCTGGCTGTAGCTGGACGAGCCTTCCTCGAAGGTGACCAGATCCTGGTCGTAGAGGGCGAGCGGGCTTGTCCGGCCGATCACGGTGGCATTGCCCTTGTAGAGCTTGAGGCGGACCTTGCCGGTGACATGCTCCTGGCTCTTGTCGATCAGCGCCTGCAGCATCTCGCGCTCGGGGCTGAACCAGAAGCCGTTATAGATGAGCCTGGCGTAGCGCGGCATGATCTCGTCCTTGAGATGGGCGGCGCCGCCGTCGAGCGTGATCGATTCGATGCCGCGATGGGCGGCGAGCAGGATGGTGCCGCCGGGCGTCTCGTAGACGCCGCGCGACTTCATCCCGACGAAGCGGTTCTCGACCAGGTCGAGGCGGCCGATGCCGTTGTCGTGGCCGAGCTGGTTGAGCCTGGTCAGCAAGGACGCCGGCGAGAGCCGCTCGCCGTCGATCGCGACGGGATCGCCGCGCTCGAATTCCACCTCGATGACCGTCGCTTTGTCCGGCGCGTCCTCGGGCGAGAGGGTGCGCTGGTGGACATATTCGGGCGCCTCGACGGCGGGGTCCTCCAGCACCTTCCCCTCCGAGGAGGAGTGGAGGAGGTTGGCGTCGATCGAGAAGGGCGCCTCGCCCCTTTTGTCCTTCGAGATCGGGATCTGGTGCTTTTCGGCGAAGTCGATCAATTGCTCGCGGCTGGCATATTCCCATTCCCGCCAAGGGGCGATGACGCGGATGTCGGGCTCCAGCGCATAATAGCCGAGCTCGAAGCGGACCTGGTCGTTGCCCTTGCCGGTGGCGCCGTGGCAGACCGCGTCGGCGCCCACCTGACGCGCGATCTCGATCTGGCGCTTGGCGATCAGCGGCCGCGCGATCGAGGTGCCGAGCAGATATTGCCCCTCGTAGAGCGTGTTGGCGCGGAACATCGGGAAGACGTAGTCGCGCACGAACTCCTCCTTGAGGTCGTCGATGAAGATGTTCTCCGGCTTGATGCCGAGCAGCTCCGCCTTGGCCCGCGCCGGCGCCACCTCCTCGCCCTGCCCCAGATCGGCGGTGAAGGTGACCACCTCCGCGCCATATTCGGTCTGCAGCCATTTCAGGATGATCGAGGTGTCGAGCCCGCCCGAATAAGCGAGGACGACCTTCTTCGGTTTGTCGGTCATGCGTGATCCTTGGTCTCGTGCTCCTGCGAAAGCAGGAGCCCAGCGGCGCTGGCGGAGGGGGACTGGGCTCCTGCTTTCGCAGGAGCACAAGAAATGCTCATACGTAAGCGACCTTCTCCTGGCCGATCATCCGCCGGAAACGGGTCAGGACATGGTGGGGGGCGACGCCGTCGCGGACCGCGACGAACATCGTGTCGTCGCCCGAAACGGTGCCGACGATTTCGGGCAAGGCGGCACGGTCGATCGCCGAGGCGACGAGATGGGCCGAGCCGGGCGGAGTCTTCAGCACGATCAGCTGGCCGGCCGCCTCGATCGAGACCACCCATTCGGTCAGGATCTTCTCGAGCCGGTTCGCGCCCCAGTCGGCGGCGCCGATCTGGTCGGGGAGCGCGTAGGAGAGCACGCCGCCGCGCTTGACCTTGATCGCGCCCAATTGATCGAGGTCGCGCGAGACGGTCGCCTGGGTGACCGCGAAGCCCAATGCGGCGAGCCGCTCGGTCACCTCCTCCTGGCTGGCGAAGGCGCCCGAGCGGACCAGCTCGGCAAGCGCGCGCAGCCGCCGGGCGCGGGTGTCGGTCATCGGCGCGCCCCGGCCAGCCAGGCCAGCGCGCCGCGGGCGGTGTGCATGCGGTTCGCGGCCTGGCGCCAGACCGCGCTCTTCGGGCTCTCCATGACCTCGTCGGTCACTTCCTCGCCGCGCCGGGCGGGGAGGCAGTGGAGGAAGTAGGCGCCGTCCGATTTCGCCATCAGCGCCGCGTCGACCCGATAGTCCGCGAAGGCGCGCAGGCGCTGCTCGGTTTCGTCGTCCTGACCCATCGAGACCCAAACGTCGGTATAGATGACCCGCGCCCCGGCCACGGCCTCGCCCGGATCTTCTACCTGGCGCACGCCATCGGGCGCGTCGCTCAGCGCATAGCCTTGCGGGCTGGCGAGCGTCAGCTCGGCGCCGGCCAGGACGCAGGCCTGCGCGAGCGAGCGGGCGACATTGTTGTCGGCATCGCCGACATAGGCGATGCGCGCGCCTTCGAGCCGGCCGAGCAATTGCCTGACCGTGAGCAGATCGGCGAGCGCCTGTAAGGGATGGTCGGTGTCCGAGAGCAGGTTGAGGACGGGCGTCTCGACGGCCGCCGCCATGCGCACGAGGTCGCGATGGTCCATCACCCGGGCGGCGATGATCGCGTGATAGCAGGCGAGCGTCCGCGCCACGTCCTCGGCGCTCTCGCGCGTGCCGAGGCCGACCTCCTCCTTCTGGATGTAGACGGGGTGGGCGCCCAATTGCACCGCCGCCATCTCGGTCGAGTTGCGGGTGCGCGCGCTCGGCTTCTGGAAGACCAAAGCGACGCCCTTGCCCTCGAGCGGGCGGCCGAGATCTGTCCGCTCGGACAAGGCCAGGATTTCGGCGAAGGCGCCTTCGGGCAAATCGGCGATGCTGAGCAGGTCCGTCACCAGGCGTCCCTCCTGACCATGGTACCGATGCCCTTGTCGGTAAGGACCTCGATCAGCAGCGCGTGCGGCACGCGGCCGTCGATGATGTGCGCCGAACCGACGCCGCCGTCGACCGCGTCGGCGCACGCGCGTAGCTTCGGAATCATGCCGGCGGAGACGCTTTCATGCTTGATCCGGTCGCGCAGCTCGGCCGAGGTCAGGCGGGCCACGAGCGTGCTCTCGTCCCTAGCGTCCTCGAGCAGCCCCGGCGCGGCGGTGAGATAGACGATCTTCTCCGCGCCCATCGCCACGGCGATCGCCATCGCCGCCTCGTCGGCGTTGATATTGTAGGGCTGGCCCGAAGCATCGGCGCCGATCGTGGAGACGACCGGCGCTAGGCCCTGGTCGAGCAGGCCGTGCAGCCGCTCGGCGCGGACATGGGAGACGTCGCCGACATAACCCAGAGCCGGATCGCGCGGCGTCGTCGTCAAGAGCCCGCCATCCTCGCCGGCGACGCCGACCGCGAGCGGATCGTCGAGCGTCTCGCGGTTGATGGTGGCGACGAGATCGCGATTGACCTCGCCGACCAGCACCATCCGCACGATCTGCAGCGTCTCGGCATCGGTGACGCGCAGGCCGTCCCTGAACTCCGGCTCCTTGCCCATCTTCTTCATCAGCGCGTCGACCTGCGGCCCGCCGCCATGGACGAGCACGCAGCGCACGCCGACGCTCATCAGCAGCAAGACGTCCTGCGCGAGCGCGCGGTCGAGCTCGCGGTCGATCGCGGCGCCGCCCAGTTTGACGACGATCGATTTGCCGCGGAAGCGCTGGATATAGGGCAGGGCCTCGACGAGGATGCGGGCGGTGAGGGCGGGGCTGGTGCTCATGACGTCTTCGAATTCTCCTTGATGTAGCCGGGGCCGAGATCGATGCCGATCGTGCTGGCCTTGCCCTTGCCGAGCCCGAGATCGACGAGGATCTCGATGCGTTGGTTCTGCATGTGCCCGCGCACCGCCGCCTCGTCATGGGCGATGCCGATGCCGCCCCTCGAGACGATGACCCCGCCATAGGAGACCGACGATTTGTCCGGGTCGAATTCGATGCCCGCCGATCCCGCCGCGGAGAGCAGCCGGCCCCAATAAGGGTCCGAGCCGTACCAGGAGCATTTGACCAGATTGTTCTCGGCGATGTTCTTGGCCGCGGCGCGGGCCTCGGCGTCGCTGGCCGCGCCGGTCACCTTCAGCATCACCATCTTGGTCATGCCCTCGGCGTCCTTCGCCATCTGCCAGGTCAAATTCTCGCACAGCTCGCGCACGGCCTCAGCGAATTCGCCGGCATCCGCTTTGCCGCGGCGGCCGTTGGCGAGCAGGATGACGCTGTCGTTGGTCGAGGTCGCGCCGTCCACGTTCAAGGTGTTGAAGGTGGAGTCGGCGGCGTCCTTCAGGATGCGCTGGAGCGTGGCGCGCGGCAGCTGCGCGTCGGTGGTGAGGAAGGCGAGCATCGTCGCCATGTCGGGCGCGATCATCCCGCAGCCCTTGGCCATGCCGCCAAGCGTGAAGGTCGAGCCGCGCACGATCCCGCTCTTGGGTACGGTGTCGGTGGTGAGGATGCCGCGCGCCGCATCTTCGGCGCCCTGCGGGGAGAGCTTCTTCGCCAGCCTGGGGGTGGCCTTCAGGATCACGTCCATCGGCAACGGCGTGCCGATGATGCCGGTCGAGCAGACCAGCACATGCTCGGCCGCGATGCCGAGCGCCCCGGCGGCCGCGTCGCCCATCGCCAAAGCGTCCGCCATGCCCTTCGCGCCCGTGCCGGCATTGGCATTGCCGGAATTGACCAGGATCGCGCTCGCCTTGCCGCCATTGGCCGCGAGCCGTTCGCGGTCGAGGATGACGGGCGGCGCTGCGAACTTGTTGCGGGTGAAGACGGCGACCGCGGTGGCGGGTTTCAGGTCCGCGGTCGCCACCATCGCCATGTCGTGGCGGCGATGCTTGATCCCGGCATGACAGCCGGCGGCGACGAACCCTTCGGCGGCGGTGACGCTCATGGCCAGACGCCGACGTTGCTGAGGCCCGCCGTCTCGTCGAGGCCGAGCATGAGATTGGCGCACTGGATCATCTGTCCGGCGGCTCCTTTCACGAGATTGTCGAGCGCGGCGATGGCGAGGACGCGGCCGGTGCGTTCGTCGTAGCGCGCGGTGAGATGGACGGCGTTCGAGCCATGAGTCCATTTGGTCGAGGGCGGCCGCTCGGAGACGTGGACGAAGGGCTCGTCCGCATAAGCGTCGCGCAACGCCCGCAGTGGGTCGCACGGCCCCTTCGCCATCGCGGTGCAGGTGGCGAGGATGCCGCGGTTCATCGGCGCGAGATGCGGCGTGAACAGGATCCTGCCGCCGAGCGCCATCTCCATCTCGGCGGTATGGCGGTGATCGAGCAGGCCGTAGGCGGTCATGTTCTCGTCGACCGTGTTGAAATGCGTCAAGTCCTTCAGCCCCTTGCCGGCGCCGCTGACGCCCGAGGCGGCGTCGACGTTGATCGTGTCGGGATCGATCAGGCCGAGCAAGGGCTTGAGCGCGAGGATCGCCGCGGTCGGGTAGCAGCCCGCGGCGGCCACCGTCCTCGTCGCTGCGATCGCGGCGCGGTGCAATTCCGGGATGCCGTAGACGAAGCGGCCCATCAGCTCGGGCGCCCGATGCGGCTCCCTGTACCAGCGTTCATAGGTTGCGGCGTCGTCGAGGCGGAAGTCGGCGCCCAGATCGACGAAGGGGATGTCGCGCGCGAGGATCCGGGGCGCCACCGCCTGCGATTCGCCATGCGGCAAGGCGGCGAGGACCAGCCCGATTCCCTCCAGCGCCGCCGGTGCGTAAAGCTCGATCCGGGCGTCGGGATAGGCCGGGGCCAGATGGGGATGGACGTCGGCCACGGCCGCGCCCGCCTGGCTGTCCCCGAAAAATCTCGCCGCGCGCAATTGGGGATGGCCGGCGCAGAGCCGCAAGAGCTCCGCGCCGACAAAGCCGGACGCGCCAAGGATCGCAACTTCAATCATTGAGAGCCCTATACAGTATGTTGCATAATTATGCAAGCCTAGGTCAAAAAAACGCCCCGGGGCTGCCGGGGCGCTCTTAATCGGGAGACCGTTCGCGGCTTACGGGCTCGAGGGGCCCTCGTCGTCCTTGGTGAGCTCGATGATGCCCCAGATGATGAGGCCGAGAACCACCGCGCCGATCAGATAGATGCCGATGCCGTTGCGGCTGTCGAGCGAATTGACGCCTTGCGCGTCCGCGCCCGCACGCAAACCCGACGAGCCGGCAAGGCTGAGCGACTGCGCCGATTGCGCAACCGCCGCGCTGCTCGCGGTGAGCATGGAGATGGCGACAAGCGCCGACAGTTTCTTCGAAAGCATACTACCTCCCAGCAGTCGGGCGTGGGAAATCCACCAACCCTGGACCTGCAACATGTGGGAGACGAATTGGTTCCGCAACCCCTTTTTTGGCTCGGACCGGCTGTTATTTGTCAATATTCATCGGATTGAAAACGAATTGAAACCGGGGAGTCATCGCGGCGAAACCGAAGCTTCGGATACTAACCCGATCGCGACTGCGTCCACTCCGCGACCACGGTCGCCAGCACTTCGAGCGGCATGTCGCTGTTCAGCAGCACCGCATCGTGGAAGCTCTTGAGGTCGAAGCGCGCGCCGAGCTGCCCGCGCGCCTCCTCGCGCAGCCGGACGAACTCGTTATGGCCGATCTTGTAGCTGCAGGCCTGGCCGGGCCAGACGACATAGCGTTCGATCTCGCTGGTCGAGGAGAGTTCGTCGAGGCCGACATTCTCCATGAAGAAGCGGATCGCCTGCTCGCGGCTCCAGCCCTTGGCGTGCATGCCCGTGTCGACGACGAGCCGCGCGGAGCGGTACATGAAGCTCTGGATCATGCCGAGCCGGCCGACCGGATAATCCTCGTACATGCCGATCTCGTCGGCGAGCTGCTCGGCATAGAGCCCCCAGCCCTCGCCATAAGCGGCGATCCCGATATTGCGGTGGAGCAACGGGATCGCCTGGTTCTCGATCACGATCGAGCCCTGCCAGAGATGGCCCGGTATCGCCTCGTGATGGTTGAGCGTCGGCAGCGCCCATTTCGGCCAGGAGCGGGTGTCGCGCAGGTTGATGTAGAAGGCGCCGGGCCGCGTGCCGTCGAGGTTCGGCCCCATCGCATAGCCGCGCGGCGCGCCGACCTCGATCGCCGGCGGCACCCTCTTGATCTCCATGCGCGAGCGCGGGATCGTCGCGAAATACTCGGGCATGCGGCCGCGCAGCCGGTTCATATAAGCGGTCAGATCGGCGATGATCTGGGTCCTGCCGGCTTCGTCATTGGGATAGAGGTGGCGCTCCTGCCGGCCCAGTTCGGTGATGCGGGCGCCGACGCTGCCCCGGGTCAGGCCCTCGGCGCGCAGCAGGGGATCGGCTTGGCGGGAGAGCTCGGCGATCTGCCTGAGGCCGGTTTCGTGCACCGCGTCGGGGCTTAGCCCGGTCGAGGTGTGGTAGCGCAGGCACATTGCATAAAATTGCGCGCCGCCCGGCAAGCTGCCGGCGGCGGGATTGCGGCCGGCGCCACGCCTGAGCTCGGTCAGCAGCGCGATCTGCCGGTCGAGCGCGGCGGCGATGCGGCCGTCGACGATCGCGCTCGCCTGCGTCTCCCAGTCGCCGTCGATATTGGCCGCGCGGGTGCGGCGGACGAGCGACTGGACGAGGCCGGCGCTGCCGCCGCGCTCGGCGCGCAGCGCGCGGGTCTGGGTCAGCGTCTTGTCGAGGATGAAATCGGGCGGGACCACGCCGCGCCCGGCATCGGCGCGGGCCTGCTCGACCTCCAGGTCGATGTTGCGCGCGAACGCCTCGAGGCGGCTGACATAGGCCTCGGCGTCGGCGCGGGTCTCGACCTTGTGCTGGCTGTCGAGGAAATCGGGCACGCTCTGATAGGAGCCGGTGAGCTGCGAGAGGACGTAGGGAACCGGATAGCCTTCGAAATTACCGTAGGGCACGCGGGAGAGGTCCGAGACGCGCTCGCCGAGCCAGACGATGGTGTCGCGCCAGGCGCGCTCGCGCGGCGCCAGGCCGGAGCGGCCGATCCGGCGCAACTCCGGCAGATGCGCGACCAGCGGCCGGTAGCCGCCCATCTTGCCGGCCGCGCCGGATTCGCCGAGGCGGCCGCGCAGATGCGCCTTCTCGCCCACATCGAGGCCGAGGCTGGTGGCGAGCTCGGGCGAGACCTCCAGCATCTCCTCGAAGATCTGGTCGTAGAGCGCGCGGGCGCCGCCGGCCCGCGAGCGCGGCACCACCGAGGCGCACCCGCCCAGCGCCAGCGCCCCGGTCGCGGCGGCGGTGGCGAGCAGGAACTGGCGGCGGTCGAAGCGCATGTTCATGTGGAATGTCCTCCTAATGCCCGCAATGGTCCCTGGACAAACGCACCCAAGGCGATTTCGACGAACTCACGGTTCCAGTCGATGGACGCGGCCGCGGGCCATCACGAAGTTCATCCGCCGAAGCACGCCGACATCGGCCAGCGGGTCGCCGCGCACGGCGATAATGTCGGCGATCTTGCCGGGCTCGATCGTGCCGATCTCCGCCGAGAGGCCGAGCAGGTCGGCGGCGTTGACGGTCGCGGCCTCGATCGCCGCCATCGCGGGCATGCCGTGCTGGACCATGAGCAGGAATTCGTCGGCGTTGCGGCCGTGCAGGGAGACGCCGGCATCGGTGCCGAAGGCGATCCTGACCCCGGCCGGAAAAGCGCGGCGCAGCGCCTGGCCGGTAACCGAGATCCGCCACTCGATCTTGGCGCGCACCTCGCCAATATAGGCGTTGGGATTGGCGCGCAGCCGCTCGATATAGCCGTTGATGGTGGAAAGCGTCGGCACGTAATAGGCCCGGCCGCGCAGGAACAGGCGGATGCTCTCGTCGTCGAGCAAGGTACCGTGCTCGATCGAATCCGCGCCGACGCGGAGCGCCAGGTTGACGCCGTCGGCGCCGTGGGCATGGACCGCGACGCGCTTGCCGTAGAGGTGGGCGGTCTCGACGATCGCCCGCGCCTCGTCCTCGAACATCTGCGCGCCGAGGCCCAGCCCGATGCGGCTGTTGACCCCGCCGGTGGTGGCGAGCTTGATCACGTCGACGCCGCGCGCGATCTGGCGGCGGACCGCGCGGCGGCAATCGTCGGCGCCGTCGCAGGTCGAGCCGGAGCCGCGCAGCACCTCGTGGAATTCCTCGCGCATGCCGAGCGTCTCGTCCATGTGACCGGTGGTCGTCGAGATCGAGGTGCCGGCATCGACGATCCTGGGGCCGATCGCCCAGCCCCGCGCGATCGCGTCGCGAAGGCCGAGCGTGATGCCGTCGTCCGAGCCCAGGTTGCGGACCGTGGTGAAGCCGGCGTCGAGCGTCTTGCGCGCGTTCAACGCGGCTTCGTAGCTGCGCAGCGCAACGCTGTCGGTGACGTCGGCGAGCTGGCCCTCGACGCCGGCCCGGTCGCTCACCAGGTGGACATGGCTGTCGATCAGCCCGGGCAGCACGAAGCGATCGGAAAGATCGACCAGCCGCGCGCCCTCTGGCACCGGCATGAAGCCGTCCTGCACCGTCTCGATCCGGTCGCCCCGCACGACGATCGTCGCATTGCGCCGCGGCGGCCGGCCGGGCCGGTCGAGGAGGGCGCCGGCATGGATGACGGTCACCGGCGGCGTCGCCGAGGCCGGGGCGGGCGCGGGCGCCTGCGCCACGGTCGAGGCGGGCAGGGCCAGCAGCGCAAGCAGCGGCAACAGCATCGCGAACATGCGCATGGACTCGTTCCTCCCGTTCAGCCGCCGCGACGATAGCGGATCGCCCGCCCCCGCCAATCGCAAAAAGGGCGGCCCTGGTCTCTGTGACTCAATGGGTGGTGGCGGACAGGGAGGCAACCGAATTGCCGCACCCCGCCACGTATTATTACCATGTGCCCTTCCGCGCGAATGGCGCGCATCAAGGCGCGATGCGCTATCGCTACAGAACCGCGGCCTTGCTTGGTGGGTGGAAATCCACCGCCGAGGAAGCGTGCAAAGACGCGATCAGGGCCAGGCAAGCGGTGCGCGCCGAGGACGGCACGATGAAGTGGTTGGGAAGCGCAGGACTTGAGGCCGCAAGCGTAGGGCAGCTCGCGCGACGAGTTTCCTAACCGGCCTGGCGGCCCGCTGCCGGTAGCCGGGTGGCATGGCGCGAGGATCACCGCCGCAACTCCAACGGGGAGCAACCGCGCTGTGCCGCAACGCTGGCGGCTGGCTTCCGGCAAGTCGAGCGCCAATCTGGCCACTTAGCGCCGCGAGGATGGAGCGAGTACCGGCTCTCGCCCTACATCACGCCTCCAACAGGACGGGTGAGGGCTTGGGTACCTCTGCTCCACCATGTTGCAAAGCAGCAACATGGTGGAGCATATGGGACCAGAGCATTCAAAGGGGGAAGCCGCCTCCATAACCGGCGATATCATGCTAAGGCCAGATGGCGCCCCCCTCACTTGGGACGTTGGGTTACGCCCAAGTCAACGGCCTCTTCGTACACCTTCGCAATCGCGTCTAGATGGCGACGATGTTCGGGACCAAACTGCTCATACCCTTGGGCGAGAGTCTGCCGGATATTGGACTTGATCGCGGCGGGGCTGATCCCAAGGCATACAACACCGCGAACCAGATGGAGAGCCATCTGATTTGCGAAGTATGCGTGCGCCGCGACCGTTTCCTGGCTCTTTTCCGGCATAACTATTCTCCCTCTGGTTGAGGGGAGAATGCTCTGGCTGTCAGGGGGAGTCGAGTCAGGCCGCCCGCTGCCAATAGCCGGTGAAGTCGCGGGATTTGCGAGAGGCCATTACGAGCGTGGCGACACACTCGAATTGCTCGCCAGTGGACTTGCGCCGGTGATCCTCGCGCCATGCCATCTCGGCAGCGTAGCGGGCCAAGTAGGGACCGGCGATGCTGTGGTGAATGCCGATTTCCGCGCGACGCAGGCGGGAAAAGAACGACTCGGCTTGATTGGTGCACGCGCCCTTGATCGCATAGGCGATGGAGTGATTGACGCGGCGCATCTCGTAATGCTCGCGCAACCGATCCCATGACCGCGCTTCGTCGGTATGGATCGTCGCGGTGCTGGCAACGGTGGACAGGATGAAACCGGCGCTGTGGCCTTCATGCTGGAAAACGGCAGTGGCAGTCCGACCGCCGCGCTCGCGGGCGACGACAACGGCTTGACGCTTGCCCGACTTCATGCCGGTGCGGCGGCGGTCAATGCGCTCGGCTTTGAGGTTGGCTTCGCGGACGTGCCCGCCGTAGTAGCTGCCGTCGATTTCCACGATGCCGTCAAGCGTGCCCGGGGCGTCGGCGCCCATGGCCTCGCGCAGCTTGTGGCAAAGCACGAAAGCGGTCTTGTAGGACACGTTCAAATCGCGGCCCATCTGGAGCGCGGAGACGCCCTTGGCCCCGTTCGTGAACAGGAAGATCGCCGCGAGATAGTCGCGCAGCGGGCGCTTGTAGCTGGCGAACAGGGTACCGCTCGTCAGCGAGAATTTCTTCCGGCACGCGGCGCACTTGAACCGGCGCTCGCTGGCAAGCTCATAGACCTTGCAGCCGCCACAATGCGGGCAATGGGGCTCCCCGCCCTCCCAACGCATGGATTTGAGAAGGCTGTACGCCTCGTCATCGGACAGGCGGAAAATCTGCGCCAGCGAGAGGCTGCGGGCGGCGGCTGATTTGAGAAAGTTGCTGTGCATATCATCATATCCAGTGGTGTTGAGCACCGAATATGATGGGTTGCATCACCGTTGTCAAGGGTCTATATCATCGAATGTGATTATGTTTTGGAGACATTCGATGACTCGGAAGGCTGACCCCGTGAACGTGGAATACGAGACTCGCGCCAAGAATCTCCTTAAGGGGGAATTGAAGCGGCGGGGGATCACCTATGCACAGCTTGCCGAAAAGCTGGCGGGGATTGGCGTCTCGGAAAATGAGCGCAACCTCAATAACAAGATCAGTCGGGGCGGCTTCACAGCCGCGTTCTTGCTCCAATGCTTAGAGTCTATTGGCGCGCAATCGTTGCGTTTGGACTAGCCGCCTCCCTTGCTATCGGCGGAGCAATAGTTCTGGTCGGGAAGGCGGATCAGGCACAATCCCTAATAGAGCAAAAAGCGCGTGAGAAGACCGACGCCTATGCCCAACGCGCCCGTATAACCATACAGCGGTACTGCCCCCGTCTCACCTCGCTTAAGCAGGACGAGTGCGTACAGCAAGCAGCCGAAACCGCACGCAAAGGCGAACATGACGAACGCGACCTCGAAGCTCAATTGGTCACGTCCGTTTGGACGCACTACATGGGCCTTGCCGCGATAGGGGGCACGGCTTTCGGCATCATCGGCGTGTTGCTGATCCTGGGCACTTTCCGCGAAAACAAACGAAGCGCCGACGCGGCGCATGAGTCGAACCGGCCTTGGATCGAGGTTGAGGCGGAGTTTCCGAAAGTTTGGGCTGGGGGCATTGGTGCCCTTGCCGACGTTGAATACACCTTGGTCAATCGCGGCAATTCGCCCGCAACGGGTGTGAGGCTGGCTGGTGTCATGATGCCGTTCAAAGCATCGCAACTCGCATCGACAGAATCGACATTGCGCGAGATTGATAGGACGCTGGGCGTGCTCGACAAGGAGCGCCCACGCGGAGGCTCCGCCATCTTTCCGACTCGGAAGGAAAAGGATCAATTTGCGGTAGAGGTCGCTGCCGACGAGATCGCGAAAGTGATCGAAGGGGGCGGTGAATATGTCCGCTTCCTTGTAGCGATTGGGGTTAGCTACATGTTTGGTGATCGGGTCTGCCACACCGTCAAATGCTACGACGTGTGCGTTATGCAACGGGTCAATTTCGACCACTCCAGTCAACTGCGCATGATCCCAAAGTTCACCGTGACGGAGACCTATCAGGGGTTCGCCACCTAGCGCCAGAAGCGCAGCGAGGAGGAGAGCCAGCACGCGCTAGCGCCCTAAATCACCTCCAACACAGAGGGGCTAGGGCTGGTCCCATATGCTCCACCATGTTGCAAAGCAGCAACATGGTGGGAGCCTTTGTTGCGGTGCAGCCACAGCGTCGTTGTGCCGGGACTCCCCGGCGGTTATTCTGGCGATGAAACCAACGGGGGAATACCCATGTCACGCTCGAACTTCCGCCGGCGCACCGCCGCCTCCTTTACTACCGTCTCGCTGCTGGCCCTGGCCGCGGCCACGCCCGCCTTCGCGCAGGACGAGCCCCTGGCCGCCGCGCCGGAAGGCGAGACCGAGATCGTCGTCACCGCGACCAAGCGCGAAACCTCGCTGCAGGACGTGCCTTTCTCGATCAACGCGCAGACCGAGGCGGACATCCAGCGTTCGGGCGCGAACACGGTCGAGGACCTGTCGCGCAACGTCGCCGGCCTCTCCATCCAGAATCTCGGGCCGGGCCAGAGCCAGGTCGCGATGCGCGGCGTCTCGGCCGGTCAGATCGTCCGTGACCAGCCCGGCGTCAAGGAGCAGGTCGGCATCTACCTCGATGAATCGGTGATCTCGCTCTCGCTGTTCACGCCGGACGTTGACC
>JBKJZJ010000205.1:0-11404 GCA_046715355.1 Allosphingosinicella sp.
TTTCGACGGGGGGGGGCCGTTTCCCGCGGGGGGGGCCAAGGCGGCTTTGGTCGATGCGGTCTAATTCGCGGTCGCGCGGGCCTTTTGATGGGGCCGCGCGAGACTGACGAACGGAGTTCTGTGACACTTCCCATTCACGCCGTTCTGCCTGACCTGCTCGCCGCTTTGCGCTCCGGGCCGAACGCCGTGCTGGTCGCGCCGCCGGGCGCGGGCAAGACCACGGCGGTCGCGCCCGCCTTGCTCGGCGAGCCCTGGTGTACTGGCGAAATCCTGCTGCTCTCGCCGCGCCGTCTCGCCGCCCGCGCGGCGGCGGAGCGGATGGCGGAGCTCGCCGGCGAGGCGGTCGGCGGGACGATCGGCTATGCGACGCGGCTCGACACCAAGCGGTCGGCACGAACGCGGATCACTGTGCTGACCGAAGGCATCTTCCTGAGGCGCGTGCAGGCCGATGCCGAACTTGGTGGCGTCTCGGCCGTGCTGTTCGACGAGGTGCACGAGCGCAGCCTCGACAGCGATTTCGCCCTGGCGCTGGCGCTCGACGCGCAGGCGGCGTTGCGGCCCGATCTGCGCCTGCTCGCCATGTCGGCGACGCTCGACGGCGGCCGCTTCTCGGCGCTGATGGACGACGCGCCCTTAATCGAAAGCGAAGGGCGCGCGCATCCGATCGCGCTCGTCCATCTCGGCCGTGCCGCCGAGAAGAGGATCGAGGACGAAATGGCCGGGGCGATCCGCCGGGCGCTCGGCGAGAGCGACGGCGGCCTGCTCGCTTTCCTGCCGGGCGTCGCCGAGATCGAGCGCACCGCCGAGCGGCTCGTTGGCCTGCCCGCCGATGTCGAGCTGCACCGCCTGCACGGCAGCCTCGATCCCGCTTTGCAGCGCGCCGCCATCGCGCCCGCGCCGCAAGGCCGGCGCAAGCTCGTCCTCGCCACCTCGATCGCCGAGACCAGCCTGACCCTGGACGGCGTGCGCATCGTGGTCGATTCGGGGCTGGCGCGGCGGCCGCGCTACGACCGGGCGGCGGGGCTGACCCGTTTGGTCACCGAGCGGGCCAGCCAGGCGGCGGTGGCGCAGCGCGCGGGCCGCGCCGGGCGGCAGGCGGCCGGCCGCGTCTACCGGCTCTGGGAGGAAGCGGCGACGCAGAGCCTGCCGCGCTTCGATCCGCCCGAAATCCTCGAGGCCGATCTCTCGCATCTGCTGCTCGACTGCGCGATCTGGGGCGTGACGGACCCGCGCGCCTTGCGCTGGCTCGATCCGCCGCCGGCCGCCGCGATCGAGGAGGCGCGGGCGCGGCTGCTGGGATTGGGGGCGATCGACGCGGACGGCCGGCCGACGCCGCATGGGCGCGCCGTCGCCGCGCTGCCGCTGCCGCCGCGGCTCGCCCACATGCTGATCGAGGCGGAAGCGCGCGGCTGGGGCGAGACCGCCGCGGAGGTCGCGGTGCTGCTGTCGGAGCGCGGGCTTGGAGGGGGCGACGCGGATCTGGAACTGCGGCTGAGGCGGTGGCGCGGAGAGAAAGGCAAGCGAGCGGAAGCGGCACGCGGGCTCGCGCGGCGGTGGCGGGGCCTCGTCTCTCACAAAGCTGGCGGGCGAGGAGCGGAAGTCGGCGCCTGTGTCGCGCTCGCTTTCCCCGATCGCGTCGCCAGGCGCCGCGATGCGTCCGGCGCCGACTGGCTCAGCGTCGGCGGGCGGGGCTTCCGGCTCGATCCGGCCTCGCCGCTGGCGCGCGAGGCGTGGCTCGCGGTGGCGGAGGTCGGCGGCGCGGCGGCGGGCGCGCGCATCCTCTCCGCCGCTCCGATCGACCAGGCGAGCGTCGAGGCCCTGTTCGCCGAGGCCATCGAAACCGGCGCCGAGGTCGCGTTCGATCCGGCGACCGGCGGCGTCCGCGCCTCGCACGGCCGGCGCCTGGGCGCGATCCGGCTGTCGGGCGGCCAGGACAGCCGCGCCGATCCGGCGGCGGTCGAGGCGGCGTTGCTCGAAGGCGTGCGCCTGCATGGCCTGGCCCTGCTGCCGTGGAGCGAGGCGGCGGCCGGACTTCGCGTCCGCGCCGCCTTCGCACGCGCGTTCGATCCCAGCATCGCCGACCTTTCGGATGCGGCGCTCGACGCGTGGCTGCCGCCGCTGCTGGCGGGCAAGCGCCGGCTCGGAGACGTCGATGCCGGCGCCCTCTCGGCGACGCTCGACGCGATGCTCGGCTGGGCGGGACGCAAGGCGGTCGACCGGCTGGCGCCGAGCCATTTCGAGACGCCCGCCGGCAGCCGCCATGAGATCGACTATCAGGCCGAGGGCGGCCCGGCGGTGACGGCGCGCGTCCAGACCCTGTTCGGGCTTACCGACCATCCGGCGCTGGCCGGAGGGAGGGTGAAGCTGGTGCTGAGCCTGACCTCGCCCGCCGGCCGGCCGATCCAGACGACCCGCGATCTGCCGGGCTTCTGGAAGGGAAGCTGGGCGGACGTCGCCAGGGAGATGCGCGGCCGCTATCCCAGGCATCCCTGGCCCGACGACCCCACAAGCGCCGATCCGACGCTGAGAACCAAGCGAAATCAACGATGAAGGCGGGCAGGCAAAGGGGGTGCTACAAATTTAGCAAGGACGGTCAATGCGCTTGCTGTCTTATCCTTGTAAGACGGTGATTGCGCGGCCGCAGGGGGCGAGACCGCGTGAAGTTCAACGCGAGTAGAGGAATGTCCCCATGCGTAGTTTCTTGATTTCCACCACGGCCGCCGCTTTGTGCGCCGCGGCCGTCCCCGCCGCCGCCTTCGAGGGCGGCCAGTCCAATGCCCAGGCCGAGCAGGGCGCGCAGCCGCGCGCGCGCGATGACGACCAGCGCCGGATCTGCGTCAACGAAAGGCCCAGCGAATCGCGCATCATCCGCCGCGTCTGCCGGACCGCGCGCCAATGGCGCGAAGCGAACGACACCGATCTCGAACGCTGATCGACGGGCCCCCTTCGCCCCCTCCAGCAGTCCGGGGCGAACGCTCTCCCCTCCCGCTCCGCACGGGAGGGGAGTTTGCTTGTCAGGCCGGCCCGCCGGCCATCGCCTTGACCAGTTTGATCGCCCGGTCGGCCAGCGCGCGCAGCTCGGCGCGCGCATAGCCCGCCCGCGCGCGGCCGGAGATTTCGTAATGGTTGGCGACCATCACCATCGCCAGCGCATGCGGGTCGGCCTCGGCCGAAATCTGTCCGGCCTCGATCGCCTTTTCGAAGCGGCGGACGAGGGCCCGATCGAGCGAATCCATCGATTCCCGCACGGCTCGCGAGATATCCGGATCCTCGCTCGCCTCGGGCATGGCGGTGTGCATCATGAAGCAGCCGGTGCCGAGCTCGTCCTTGCCCATGAACTTGTCGATCGACCATTCGGTCATCGCCTCGAGCGATTCGAACAGGTCGGGAATGGCGAACGCCTCGGCGAACTCGGCGCGAACGTCGGCGAGATAATTGTCGAGCGCGGCGAGGTAGAGTTTCTTCTTGTCGCCGAAGGCGCCGTACAGGCTCGGCTTGTGCAAGCCGGTGGCCGCGGAGAGCTGGTCCATCGACGTACCCGCATAGCCGTAGCGCCAGAAGGTGTCGCGCACCCGGTCGAGCACCTCATCGGTATCGAAGCTGCGCGGGCGCCCTCTGGGCGCGCTTTGGGCGGTCGATTTTTTTTGTACCATGTGTTAAAAAACTCTTGCCATCGGCATTTCTGTACTATACCGTAAGGTACATAAATAGCAGATGGAGGTGACCATGACAAGCGTTCGTAACATTGCATTGCTCCTCGCGCCCGCCCTGATCGGCACCGCGCTGTGGACCGCTTCCCCCGCCGCCGCCGCGTCCGAGGCCGAGGGCCGGGCCGTCGCCCAGTGCCGGGCCGAGATGCTCCGTCAATTCCCGCGGGACCAGATCCGCTCGCAGCGCATCGCCGAGATTTCCGGCAATTCGCGGCGCACCCGGATCAACATGTTCGTCACGACCGACCGGCGCTACAGCTTCGAATGCACGGCGGGCGCCGACGGCCGCGTGCTGAGCGCGACCTGGAACCCGCCGGTCGACACGAGGCTGGCGGGCCGGGGAGCCAATCCGGCCCAGCCGCGCTGATCTTTCCGCCCCTCCCTTCCGCTGCCGCCGTTGCAAAAGCGCGCGGCAGCGGACATTGCCGCGCCTGAAGGAAGGGTGCGGCGATGCGTGGAACGATCATGATCACCGGCGCGAGCGCGGGCATGGGCATGGCCGCGGCGCGCCGCTTTTCGAAGGAGGGCTGGACGATCGTCGCGACGGGCCGGCGCCGCGAGCGGCTCGATGCGCTGGTCGCCGAGCTTGGCGCGGACAAGGTCCGCGCGATCGCCCTCGACATGCGCGACAAGGCGGCGGTCGAGGCGGCGGCGGCTGAAGTCGGCGCGGTCGATCTCTTGCTCAACAATGCCGGCCTCGCGCCGCCGATGGATGCGCTCCAGGACGCCGAATGGGAGCCGCTCGAGACGGTGATCGAGACCAACGTCACCGGCCTGGTCGTGCTGACCCGGGCGCTGCTTCCGGCGCTCATCGCGCGGCGCGGCGCGATCATCAACCTGAGCTCGGTCGCGGCCACCCATCCCTATCGCGGCGGCGCCGTCTACGGCGGCAGCAAGGCCTTCGTCCGCCAATTCTCGCTGGACCTGCGCTGCGACCTGCACGGCACCGGCGTGCGCGTCACCTCGATCGAGCCCGGCATGGTCGAGACCGAATTCACATTGGTCCGCACCGGCGGCGACCAGGCCGCGTCGGACGCGCTCTACGCGGGCGTGAACCCGATGACCGCCGAGGATATCGCCGACACCATCTATTGGGTCGCCTCGCTGCCGCCGCACGTCAATATCAACACGCTCGAGCTGATGCCGGTCAACCAGAGCTTCGCCGGCTTCGCGGTCGCGCGCGGGGGATAGGGAACTTATTCCGCGCCGCGTTCGGGCGTATCGACCCCGCAGCGAAAGCCCTCCGCGCGCCGGTCGGCCCGTTCGCGCGCCAGCGCATTGGCGTTCGGGAAGGCGCCGTCGATCATCGAGATGAGGCAGCCGGGCCGGCCGGGTCGGCCGATGCTCTCGACGGCGAGCCGCGTACCCGGCGGCTGATCCGGCCCGGCCTGGATGTAGCGGAAGATGATCGCGATCGGCCGCCCCCGCCGCAGCCGCCATTCGACCTGCGGCCCGAGCGTGTTGAGGCCGCCAAGCGCCTCCCATTCACCATTGTCCACGCCCGCGTCGACATCGAAGCGGCCGTCGTCGCCGTGAACCAGCAGTGGCACGCCCCTCAGGCCCGGGCACCGCCAGTTGATCCAGTCGCCCTCCGCCTGGGCCGCCCGCCCGAGCACGCGGCAGCGATCGAGGTCGAGCGGCGTATAGGTGCTGGTATAAGCGGGCGCCTGGGCGGCGGCGGCAAGCGAGGCGAGCAGGATCCAGGTCATCGGCGTCCCCTGGTAGTTACGGGGACACTATACTTAATTCAATCACCCTCGGGCAATTAAGTATAGTGTCCCCGTAATTGGCTACGCCCGAGCCTAGACGATGCGGCTCAGCGAACCAAGGATCAGGCGCTCAGCCGGCGCTGGACGCCGACCAGCTCGCTCGCTTTCTCGAAGCTCATCGGCCGGCCGAACAGATAGCCCTGGTTCTGGTGGCAGCCGAGATCGCGCATCCGGGTGAAATCGTCGGCGGTCTCCACGCCCTCGGCGGTGACCGTCATCCGGAAGCTCTTGGCGAGCTGGACGATCGACTGGATGATCGCCACCGTCTCCTTGTTGTTGCCCGCCTCGCGCACGAAGCTGCCGTCGATCTTGAGCTTGTGGAAGACGGCCTTGTTCAGATAGCCGAGCGACGAATAGCCGGTGCCGAAATCGTCGAGCGCCATCGAGACGCCGAGGGCACGGAGCCGCTTCAGCACGTCGATCGCATTGGCGCTGTCGCCCATGAACACCGATTCGGTCACTTCGAGCTCGAGCCTATTGGGCTGCAGCCGATGCTTGCGGATCGCCTCGTTGATCGTGTTGGGCAGCGCCGGGAAGATGAGCTGCTTGGCCGAGACGTTGACCGCGACCGAGATATGCTCGGGCCAGCAGGCGGCGGCGCGGCAGGCCTCCTCGATCACCCATTCGCCCAATTCCATGATCAGCCCCGAATCCTCGGCGAGCGGGATGAAATTGTTGGGCGGCACGATGCCGCGCGTCGGGTGGTTCCAGCGGATCAGCGCCTCGAAGCCGACCAGGCTCTGGTCGCCGGCATTGATCAATGGCTGATAGAGCAGGTGGAATTGCTTGGCTTTGATGCCGATCCGCATGTCCTGCTCGAGGCGCAGGCGGTCCTCGGCCTCGTTCTGCATGTCGGCGTTGAAGAAGCAGCAGGTGCCGCGGCCCTGATTCTTCGCCTGGTAGAGCGCGAGGTCCGCCTTCTGGATGAGATCATCGACGCTCTGGCCGTCGACGGGCCCGAAGGCGCAGCCGATCGAGACGCCGATCCGGATCTCGACCTTGTCGATGTGGAAGGGCTCGGCGATCGCGGCGATCAGCCGCTCCGCCAGCGTCTCGACCATGCGCCTGCTCTGCGCGTCCTTGATGACGATGGCGAATTCGTCGCCGCCCATCCGGCCGACATGGCCGAACGGGCCGACTTCCTTGACCAGGCGCTGGGCGACGCTTTTCAGCACCGCATCGCCTTTCGGGTGGCCGAAGGTGTCGTTGACCGGCTTGAAGCCGTCGAGGTCGAGGAACAGGATCGCGCACGGGGTGTCGCCGCCGGCCGAATTGGACAGGGCCTCGCCGAGCAATTGGCGGACGCGGCCGCGATTTGGCAGGCCCGAAAGCACGTCCATATTGGCAAGGTTGGTCAGCCGCTCCTGGGTGCGGCGGACGTCGGTCACGTCCTGGCCGACGCCGCGAAAGCCCTGGAACTGGCCGGCCATGTCGATGATCGGATCGCCCGACAGGCTGATCCAGCGCGCGCCGCGCCGCGTCGACAGCTCCATTTCGAGATTGGCGAAGGGCTGGCGCGACAACAGGATGCGGCCGAGCGCGCTGGTGCCGCCCAGCGCCGCGGGCAGCGAATGGCCGGCGAGCTGGGTGGTCGAGCGCCCGAGCAGGGCGGTCATCCGCGAGGAGATGTAGACGACGCGATTCTCGCTATCGACCTGCCACAGCCAGCCGACTCCGCGATGCTCATATTCGTTCAGCAGCTGGCGGATCGATTCGGCCTCGGCCCGGGTTCGGGCGAGGACCTTCAACTGGCCGAAGATCCAGCGGGTCAGCCGCACCACGCTGAACGCGCCGACCCCGGCGAGCAGGACGAAGGTGAGCGCGAGCTTGGGGTCGAGCGCGGCCCCGCCATAATAATAAGCGAGGCAGAAGCTCCCCGTCAGCGTCGCGATCCAGGCGACGGCCGCCGACGGGATCGCGGCGAGCGCGATCGCGGTCGAGATCATCGCCGCCATCGCCCCGCCGATCACGACCTGCACGTGCGGCGGCTGGGTGGCGAAGGCCCAGGTGGGAAGCGCCGACCAGAGGCCGGCAAGGCCGACCGTCTCGATCACCGCGAACCATCGGGCGCGGGGCCGGGCGGTGCGGCTGCCGGCGCGGGCCGCGGCGACCATCGCCCGGCGGCACGATACCCAATTGGCGAAGGCGACCAGCGAGATCCAGGAGACCACGAACCTGGTGTCGACCGAGCCGTACATCGCCCAGCCGACGATCAAGGCGGCGGCGACCGCGGCGATCGCGAAGAAGGGGGCAAAGAGCGCGCGCGCCTCGACCTGGCCGTTGTGCAGATGGGCGGCGCGCAGCCGCTCGTTGCCGGCGTCGAAATCCATCGGCTCGGAGCCGGCGGCGGCCCGTTCGGCGTCCTGCCGGTCGTCAATGGGAACGGGCGAATGGAACATCGAGAGTGGTGCGGCCTCGGTGGTGAGCCTTTTCCCTATCCGCAAGACTTTGATGGAACGTTAAATTCCGGCCGCAATTCGTCCTCCGGCCCGCGCTCCGAAATCCCAGAAAGGTGATTGTTTTCAGGGAGTCGGGCGCAAAAGTCGATCGACCGCGGCGACCGTCACATTGTGATAGCCGGCGCGGGCGCGGGTATAGAGCCGCTCGGCGATCGGCCGACCCCACTCGCCCTGCTCGATCAGGGTCTGGAACAGAGGCTGAACGAACTTGCGGCGGCCCATCGACAATAAGAAGCGTTCGGCGACCGGCACGGCCGGCTCGTAGCGATTGCCGAGCGCGAGCCTGAGCCACACGAACAGCACCTCCGAATTGCCGCTTCGCGAGAGCCCGAAGGCGCCGTCGATCTCATCGAGCCTCGCGTGCGGAACCTGCCGCGGCAGGGCTTTCAGGAAGCGGACCCGCTCGGCCCAGTTCCAGGCGGCATAAGGCACCGTGGCCGCCGCGCCGCCGGCGTTGAAGGCCACCGCCGCCGCGTCCACCTGCGCGAAGGCGGCGGGGTCCGGCCGCGCCGCATTGTCCGGCAAACCGGGCCGGTAGACCCACGCATCGAGCTGAAGCCGCGCCTCGAGCGCCGCGTCGCCGCGGACGAGATTGGCGCGCAGATCGGCGAGGAACCGCTCGGAGGTCATCGGCTGGAAGGCGTGGCGATCGAAATAGGAGCGCAGCCAGGCATCGAACCGCTCGCGGCCGACGATCCGCTCGATCGTCCTCAGGAAGATCGCGCCCTTGTCGTAGACGATGCCGCTGCTGCCGCCGTCGGGCCCATCGACCGGGTTGTGGAGCGCGGTTCCGGGCGCTGTGGACCCGAGCTCGCGCAGGGCCGCCTGCATATCGTCCCAGGACAGAGCTTCTTCCTGGCCCGCACGGGCCCGGCCGTAAACCGCCTCCATGATCCTGTTCTCGAAATAGGAGGTGAAGCCTTCGTTGAGCCAGCTGTCGGACCAGGTCGCGTTGGTGACGAGATTGCCCGACCAGCTGTGCGCCAGCTCGTGCGCGACCAGCCCGACCAGGCTGCGGTCGCCGGCGATGAAGGTCGGCGTCAGGAAGGTGAGCGTCGGATTTTCCATGCCGCCATAAGGGAAGCTCGGCGGCAGCACGATCACGTCGTAGCGTCCCCAGCGATAGGGGCCGTAGAGCCGCTCCGCGGCCTCGACCATCGCCTCGGTGTCGGCGAGCTCGGCGGCGGCGGCATCGATCATCGCGGGCTCGGTCCAGACGCCGGTGCGCCGGCCGAGCGGCCGGAAGACGATATCGCCCGCGGCGATCGCGATCAGATAGGGCGCGACCGGATGGGTCATGCGGAAACGGAATGCACGGCGGCCCGGGCCGGCGGGTTCGCCCTCGGGCGTCAGGCGCTCGCCCGACATCACGACCTTGAGCGGCGCGGGCGCGGTTATCCTGGCCTCCCAGGTCTGGCGGATGCCGGGGCTGTCCTGGGTCGGGATCCAGGTCCGGTTGAGGATCGCCTGGCCCTGGCTCAGCAGATAGGGATGGGCCTTGCCCGCGGTCTGCCCGGGCGTCAGCCATTGCAAGGCGGCGGCATCGGCGCCGCTGCGGTAGCGGATCGCGATGCGCCGCGCCGCGCCGATCCGGACGCTGAGCGGCCGGCCGCGCCGCGCGTCGCCCTCGCCGAGCGCGAAGGGGAGGGCATTGCCAGCTGAGTCGGTGATCCGCTCGATCTCCAGCCCCCTGGAATCGAGGATGATCTCCTCGGCGCCCGGCGCCGCCACGATGTCGAGCGTCGCGGTTCCGGCCATGCGGCGGGCCTCGAAATCGGCGTCGAGATCGAGCGCAACATGGGTGACGCGGGCGATTTCGGGGCGGGCGAAGCTCGCCGCGTCATGCGCCGCCGGGCCGGTCAGGATCGGCGCCACCTGCCGCGCCGCCGGCGGGCCGCCGGCATTCGTCATGGCGCAGGCGGCGGCGAGCAGGGACGCGGCGAGGATCAGCAGGCGCATGAGGAGGCTCCGGAAATGGGACGCGCTTATGCCTGGTGCAACGCCGGCGACTTGCAAAATGTCCCGGCCCGGGCGCCGCTAGCCGATCAGCTCGCGGACGAAATCGTGGAGGAAGACGCGGCGCGTCGCCTTGAGCCGTTCGGCCTTCAAGATGTTGTGGACCAGCTCGCGGCATTTCTCCGCGTCGTTGTTGATCAGCACATAGTCATATTCGGCCCAGTGGCTGATCTCGGCTTCGGCGCGGTCCATGCGGCGGTGGATGACCTCGTCCGAATCGGTGCCGCGCGCGCGCAGCCGCCGCTCCAGCTCGTCCATCGAGGGCGGCAGGATGAACACGCGGACGATGTCGGGATCGACCTGCTTCAATTGCTGCGTGCCCTGCCAGTCGATGTCGAGGAGGACGTCGCGGCCGCCCTCGATCACCTTCATCACCTCGCTTTTCAGCGTGCCGTAGCGATGGCCGAAGACGTGCGCCCATTCGAGGAACTCGCCGGCCGCGACCATCTCGTCGAACCTGGCGTCGGTGACGAAATGATAATCCTCGCCGTCTCCCTCGCCGGGGCGGATCGGGCGGGTGGTGGCGGAAACCGACATGGCGACGCCGTCGTCGGTCGCCATCAGCATCCGCGCGATCGTCGATTTGCCCGCGCCCGACGGGCTCGACAGCACGAACAGAAGGCCCCGCCGCTGGATGGCGCTTGCGATTTCCATGGGGGCTAGTGGCGGAGCGACCATGCGGGCGTCAAGGGCCTGATCGTCGGAAGTCGAAGCGCTTCGCGCTTCGGCTGAAGGCGTGAATCAGGCCCTCGCATATATCGCAACCAAGATTCACGTTTCAGGCGCTGCCTGAAACGATCTTGGTTGGGGCAGACAGGTGTCAAATATTCGCTAATGTCGCGCGCCATGGGGCGAATGGTCGCGTTGCTCAGGGCGGTGAATGTGGGCGGGCGAAAGCTGCCCATGGCGGAGCTGCGCGCGCTCTGTGCGGAGCTCGGCTGGGAGGAGGTCGGCACCTACATCCAAAGCGGCAACGTCGTCTTCACGGCGGCCGGGACGCCCGCGGCGCTCGAAAAGGTGCTTGAGGACGCCATCGCCGACAGGTTCGGCCTCGACGTTCCGGTGGTTATCCGCACGGCCGCCGAATGGGCGCATTATCCACCCGGCAACCCTTTCCCCAAGGCAGCGATGGACGAGCCCAACCGGCTGATGCTGCTTCTCTCCAAGGCGCCGCCCGCCAAGGGCGCGGAGCACGTGATCCAGGCGCGGGCGGTAGCTGGCGAGCAAGTGAAGCGCGCAGGCGACGCGCTCTGGTTCCATTATCCGGACGGCGCCGGCACCTCGAAGCTGACCCCCTCGCTGATCGACCGTGCCGTCAGCTCCCCCGCCACCGCGCGCAACTACAACACCGTCCTGAAGCTCGACGAGATGCTGCGGTCGTGACGGACCAGCTCATCCCGCGCCGGCCTCCTCGTCTGATGCGACAGGCGGTATTCGCTGCGCTGACGCT
>JBKJZJ010000206.1:0-12396 GCA_046715355.1 Allosphingosinicella sp.
GCTTGGAGCCGCGGCGGCCCTTCTTTTTGTCCGGCGGATGCTTATGCTCCATCGGATGACCAAGGATTCCCTCGTCGAGCAGGCGCGCGCCGCCGCGCTTCGCGCCTACGCCCCTTATTCCCGCTTCAGCGTCGGCTGCGCGGTCGAATCGGTGGACGGCGAGATCGCGCTCGGCGCCAATATGGAAAATGCCTGCTACCGGCTCGGCATCTGCGCGGAGGTGAGCGCGCTGACCGCGGCGCGGCAAGCGTTCGGCCTCGACAAGGTGAAGCGGATCGCCGTCGCCGGCGGCCATCTCGGCCCGGACGGAATGCTGGCGGGTCAGGCGCCCGTCACCCCCTGCGGGGGCTGCCGCCAGGCGATCTACGAGGCGGCATGTCTGTCGGGCAATGACATCGAAGTGATCTCAGCCAACGGCGACGGTATCGCCGTCGAGGCCCGCCGCATCTCGGAGCTGCTCCCCGATGGCTTCGGCCCGAAAAATCTGGAGGACGCCGGGTAATTGGTCTATTTTCGAAGCGAAGTCTCAGACTGCCGGGTTGCGCATCGGGCCTAGGTGGCCGGGAGCATGCTCATGCCGCTGTGGTGGACCCTTGGAAAACTGAAGTCCAAAGATTCGCGGACGCGGATCGCAACCGCGGAGTCGCTCGGTGACGTTCGCGATCCGCGAGCCACCAAAGCCCTTCTGGAGACCGCGCTCGGCGATACGGATGCTCTTGTGCGCGAGGGGGCCGCCAAGTCGCTCGGCAAGCACGGCGATCCGGAAGTCGTGGAGATCGGCCTGCAATTGCTTGTCCATGAATCGAGCGACGCCCGCGCCCGGGGCTTGGAGATTCTCCAGCACGCCGGCGAGCTTGCGCTGCGTCCCCTCATTGCGGCGGTCGGACATGCCGACCCTGTCATCGTCGTCAACGCAATCCAGGCGCTCGGCTACATCGGTGACGAGCGCGCAATCCCCGTTATCGTGAAGGTCGCGCGCGAACATGCCCAGAGCTACGACCAGTTCAGAAGCAAGATCGGCCCGGCGGCGACCGAGGCGCTGAAGGGGATTGGCGGCCAGACCGGGATCAGGGAACTCATTTTGCTCTATCCCGACAGCAAGGGCTCCGAGCAGTGCGACATCATCCGGGCACTTTCCGACATTGATGAAGACTGGCGCAACTCGGACGGGGCCGACGAAGCTGTCGATATCCTGCTTCGCGACAAAGACGTGACCCTCCACATCGACATCCTCACGCGCATCGGTGATCGGCGCGCGCTCGAATCCCTGATCGCCGAGATCGGCCGTCCAGAGCGTAGTGCGGCTGTACTCCGCGCCCTCGACGAACTCGATCCGAACTGGTGGCAGAGCCCGCGAGCGAACGCTCGGATTCCGCAGTTAATCCGATTGCTGAGCGGCGGTCCCGAAGAGCGCTACCTAGCCGCCGATCTGCTAGGCAAGATGAAGGTCGAGCAGTCGATTCCCGAGTTGGTCCGCGCCATGGCGGATGTGTCCGGGAAGGAGCGCGAGGATTGGATTCACGACCCGCGGAAAGCCGCCGAGCGGGCCCTGGACGCGATCGATCCGGACTGGCCCGGGCGCGAGGATGTTCGCGCCGCGGTCCCGGCGCTTATCTCTTCGCTCGGCGAAGGTCCCGAGCGCCGTCGCGCCGCCGCCGAAGCGCTGGAGCGGATCGGCGACAGGCGTGCCGTCGAACCGCTGGCGACCCTCTATCTGTCCGGTGAGGAGGGTGCGAGGCATGCGCTCCTTGCCCTGGACAAGATCGACACGGCCTGGGCGAAATCCATGCTCGACCCGGTCATTGCCGCGTTCGAATCCGGCAAGATAGACCAGCTGCCGAACGAGCCGGATTTGCTGCCGCTGGTCTTGCCCATGCTCGAGGATTCCAGGCTTCGGCTCAGGCTAACGGCGGGCCGGATGGTTTCCGAATGGATGGGCGATGACGCACGCGGACATCTCGCCACATGGAAGGACGATCCGGAGTTCATCATACGCTGGTCGGCCATGTATCTGTTGCGTGAAGGCGAGCATGAAGATCATCACTATCTCGGCGACGGACATCTGTTCTGTTTCCGGTGCGGGGCGGAAATGGCGGCCGGCCGGCCGGGGGCCGCGTGGATCGATCTGTGCGACGGCGACGAGGAGCTTGCCTGGAGGGGCATGGCCTTGGACGGTGCGTTGTGCGCACACTGCGATCGGCTCTGGTGCAGGAGCTGCGTGGCCTTTGCCGACGACACGAGTCACATTCCAGAATGTCCGGTCTGCTCCGGACCCATGAATGGGGCCGGGGTCGGGAATACCAGGCCTCTATTGCGCTACGGGTTCTAGACCAATTTAATTTCCCGAAGCCGCTCCTGGAGATATTCGTCCGCGGTGATCGGCTCGGGATAGAGGTTGGGCCGCTCGGCCGACATGCAATCGGGCAGGGTCTCGATCAGGAAATCCGAGCGGAAGTGGAGGAAGAAGGGCATGGAATAGCGCGAATGGCCGCGCCGTTCGGGCGGTGGGTTCACCACCCTGTGGGTGGTCGATTTCAGCACGTTGTTGGTCAGCCGCTGCAGCATGTCGCCGATATTGACCGCGAGCTCGCCGGGCCTGGGCGTCACCGGCAGCCAGTCGCCGTCGCGGTCCAGCAATTGCAGCCCGGCTTCCTCGGCGCCGAGCAGCAGGGTGATGGTGTTGATGTCCTCATGCGCGCCGGCGCGGACATTGGGGCCGTCGCCGGGGATCGGCGGATAATGGAGCAGGCGTAGGATCGAATTGCCGTCCTTCACCGTGTCGACGAAATAATCCGGCGCGAGGCCGAGATAGCGGGCGATCGCCTCGAGGATCTTGAGGCCGGCCTTGTCGAACGCGGCGAACAATTCGAGGAAGGTCGCCTTGAACGAGTCGACCTCCTCGGGCCACAGGTTCGGCGCCATCGAGTCGGAATATTTGTGGCCCGGCGGCAGCTCGCGGGCGACGTGCCAGAATTCCTTGAGATCGTAATTGACCGCGCCCTTGGCGGTCTCGATGCCGAACGGCGTATAGCCGCGGGCGCCGCCGCCGCCCTTCTGGTGATATTGGCGTTTGACCTCTTCGGGCAACGCGAAGAAGGCCTTCGCCCTCTCCTCGGCGCGGTGGATGAGATCGGCGGGGATGCCGTGATCGGCGATGATCGCGAAGCCGTAGCGCTCGAACGAAGCGCCGAGCTCCTGCGAAAAGCCTTCGGGGTCGCGGTCCGCGTCGATGAGCGAGACGGAGGCGACGGACTTTGCGGGTGCGAGCGTGCTCATCCCCGCCCTTTAATCCAATGCGCCGAATAGCTCAAACAGCGCCAATGATTCGTTCTGTAACAATCCGTCCCGATAACCCGCCTCAGTCGGTAGCGGGAGCGGGGCATGCAGGCAGGCAGCGTCGAGACGGAAAAGAGCGCCAAGCGGCTTTCCAAGGTGGACAAGCGGTTCGGGCCCTCGGGGGCGCCCCGGCGGCGCTACCGGACGATCTGGATCTCGGACGTTCACCTGGGCACGCGGGGCTGCGCCGACCGGCTGCTGATCGACTTCCTCGACCATGTCGATTCCGAGACGCTCTATCTGGTCGGCGACATCATCGACGGCTGGCGGATGAAGAAGCGCTTCTACTGGCCCGAGCGCCACAATGCGATCGTGCGGCGCTTCATGAAGCGCGCCAAGGGGGGCACGCGCGTCGTCTATATCCCCGGCAATCACGACGAGATGTTCCGGCAATTCTCGGGAATGAACTTCGGCGGCGTCGAGATCCGCAAGAAGGCGATCCACGTCACCGCCGACGGCCGCCGCCTGCTCGTCCTCCACGGCGACGAGTTCGACGCGATCATGCTCGCCCACCGCTGGCTCGCCTTCTTGGGGGACGCCGCCTACAGCTTCCTGCTCAGGATGAACGTCGTGGTGAACGCCGTCCGGCGCCGCTTCGACCTGCCTTACTGGTCGCTCTCCAAGCACGCCAAGCACAAGGTCAAGAACGCGACCCAGTTTATCTCGCGCTTCGAGGAGACGGTTGCGCATGAGGCGCAACGGCTCAAGGTCGACGGCGTCGTCTGCGGCCATATCCACACCGCCGAGGAGCGGCGCTTCGGCGAGGTCACTTATTACAATGACGGCGACTGGGTCGAGGGCTGCACCGCCCTGGTCGAGCATCAGGACGGGCGAATGGAGATTCTCCACTGGCCGGACGAGATCGACAAGAGGACGGCTCCGAAGCTCCTGAAGGCGGCCGCCTGATGAAGATTCTGATCGTGACCGACGCCTGGGCGCCGCAGATGAACGGCGTCGTGCGCACGTTGCAAACGGTGCGCGCCGTGCTCGAGCGCGAGGGCCATGATGTCGATGTCGTCTCGCCTGACCTGTTCCGCTCCCTGCCCTGCCCGACCTATGCCGAGATCAGGCTGGCGCTCACCACCAGCAAGAAGGTCGGCAGGCGGATCGAGGCGATCGCCCCGGACGCGCTGCATATCGCCACCGAAGGCCCGCTCGGCCTCGCCGCGCGCCGCTGGGCGGTCGGGAACGGCCTCGCCTTCACCACCGCCTACCACACCCAATTCCCGCATTACCTGGCCAAGCGCACCAGGCTGCCGCCGCGCCTCTTCTGGCGTTACATAAGCTGGTTCCACCGCCCGGCGCGCGCGGTCATGGTGTCGACGCGGACAATGGCGGCGGAGCTTCATGCTCACGGCGTTCCCTCGACCCGCCTGTGGGGCCGCGGCGTCGACCTCGACTGCTTCGGAGCCCACGCGGCCCCCCATCCGCCGCTGGCGCGCCTGCCCCGCCCCTTGCAGCTCTATGTCGGCCGGGTCGCGGTCGAGAAGAATATCGCGGCCTTTCTTGAATGCTCCCACCCGGGCAGCAAGATCGTGGTCGGCGACGGCCCGGCGCTGGCCGGCCTGAAGCGCCGTTTTCCAGGCGTCGCCTTCCTGGGCGCGCTCAGGGGCGAGGCGCTGGCTTCGGCTTATGCCTCGGCCGACGTCTTCGTCTTCCCCAGCCGCACCGACACCTTCGGCCTGGTGATGATCGAGGCGCTGGCTTGCGGCACGCCGGTCGCCGCTTTTCCGGTCGCCGGCCCGCTCGACGTTCTCATTCCGGACGTCGGCGCGATGGACGCCGACCTCGACCTTGCGATCGCCTCAGCCCTGACCCGGGATCGGGCTGCGTGCGCGGCTTATGGGCGAAGCTTCAGCTGGGAAACGAGCGCGCGTCAGTTCCGGAACGCGCTCGAACCGTTGCGCGCCGCCGCGGCGCATGATCCGCTCGCCGACATTGAGCAGCAGGGCGACTATCAGCGCGGCGCTCAGCAGGGCCACGGCGCCTAATCCCTTAAGGACGTTGAGCAAGGCCATCGTCTTCCTCCCACGGGGGATGTCGATGGCCGCGCAATATCAGGCTTTTGTGTCGGTTCCGCTGCACTGCGGCCGCGCTAGCGGGCTGGCGCCGGAGCTGGTGCTGGCGCCGAAGCCGGTGCGGGAGCAGGCGTGGCTGCTGGAGCCGGAGCCGGCGCGGCAACCGGGGCGGGTGCCGGAGCGGCGGGCGGGGGACTCGCGGTCAGGATGAGGCCCGCCAGGGCCGCGCTCATCAGGTTGGAGAGCGAGCCCGCGAGCAGCGCCTTCAGACCGAGCTTGGCGATCATTGGCCGCTGATTGGGCGCGAGCCCGCCCGTCACCGCCATCTGGATCGCGATCGAGCTGAAATTGGCGAAGCCGCAGAGCGCGAAGGTGACCACCGCCACCGTATAAGGCGAAAGCGTCGCACGGGCCTGGCCCAGATCGATGAAGGCGACGAACTCGTTCAACACCACCTTGGTGCCAAACAGGCTGCCCGCCTGCGCCGCTTCATTAGCCGGCACATTCAGCATGAACATGACCGGCTGGAAAATCTTGCCGACAATCCACTGGAAGCTGAGGTCGGGCTGGTTGAACCAGCCGCCGATGCCGCCGAGGAGGCCGTTGGCGAGCGCGACCAGGGCAACGAAGGCGAGCACCATCGCGCCGACCGCCACCGCCAACTTCACGCCGGTCTGGGCGCCGTTCGCGGCCGCCATGATGACGTTCGCCGGCCGCTCCTCGGCATGCTCGCCCTCGTCCACCGGCTCGGGCTCGATGCCGCGCGCGGCGGGATCGTCGGGCATCAGGATCTTCGCCATCAGGATGCCGCCCGGCGCGGACATGAAGCTCGCCGCGAGCAGATAGGGCAGATAGAGATGCGCCTGATTGCCGAACATGGCGGCATAGGCGAGCAGGATCGTGCCGGCGACGCCGGCCATGCCGACGCTCATGATACAGAAGAGCTGCGACGGCGTGAGGTTCGCGAGATAGGGCCGGATGACCAGCGGGCTCTCCGACTGGCCGACGAAGATGTTCGCCGCCGAACCAAGGGATTCGATCCGGGTGATGCCCGTCACCAGCCGGATCGCGCCGCCCACCCATTTGATGATGAGTTGCATGATCCCGAGATAGTAGAGGATCGAAATCAACGACGCGAAGAAGATAATCACCGGCAGCGCCGAGATCGCAAAGGCATGCGCGCTGTTGGTGCATTCGAAGCTTGTCGCCGCCGCCACGGTGTCCGCTGCGATCGGTCTGATGTTTTGGTCCGGAACGCCGAGAAGGCAGACATTCTTGGCGAGATCGCCAAAGAGAAAATTGGTGCCCGCCTGGGCATAGCCGAGCAGGTTGCTGACGCCGTTCGACATGGCGCCGATCACATTCTGTCCCCAGGTCGTGCCGAGCACCATGGCCGCCAGCAGCGCCTGCAGCGCGAAGGCGGCGCCGACGACGCGCAGGCTGATCCAGCGGCGGTTGGCCGAGAAGGCGTAGGCGATGGCCAGGATCAGCAGGATGCCGCCGATGCCGATCAGATATTTCATGCCCGCTTCCCCCCGGAGAGTCTCGATTTCGTCACACCATGGAGCGGTGCGCCAGAATTACCAGACCATTTTCGCCTCGGTCGCGCCGATCGCCGCGTCGAGCCGGTCGATCGCATCCTCGATATCGTCCGCGACCAGCAATTGCGCGCGCCGCGCCGGCGACATGAAGCCGCTCGTCGTGACCGTGTCGAGGAAGGCGATCATCCCGTCCCAGAAGCCGTCGACGTTCAGAAGCGCGAAGGGTTTGGCGTGATAGCCCAATGCGTTCCAGCTCCAGGCCTCGAACAATTCGTCGAGCGTGCCGATGCCGCCGGGAATGGCGACGAAAGCGTCGGTCAGGTCGGTCATCATCGCCTTGCGCTCGTGCATCGTCTCGACGAGGTGCAATTCGGTGAGGCCCGGATGCGCGACCTCGAGATCGACCAGCGCCTGCGGGATCACGCCATAGACCTCGCCGCCCGCCTCGAGCGCCGCGTCGGCGACCACGCCCATCAGCCCGAGCCGGCCGCCGCCATAGACGAGGCCGATGCCGCGCTCGGCCATCGCAATGCCGAGCGCCCTGGCGACCTCGGCGAAGCGCGGATTGGTGCCCATGCTGGACCCGCAGTAAACGGCGAGCCGCCTCACAATGCAGCCACCATGGCCTTGAGATCGCCCTCCGGCCGCGCCCCGAAATGGGAGATCACCTCCGCGGCGGCAATCGCGCCGATGCGCAAGCAGTCCTCGAGGCTGCGCCCCCGCGCCTGGCCGACCAGGAAGCCGGCCGCGAACAGATCGCCGGCGCCGGTTGTATCGACGACGCCGGTGCCGAGCCGGGCGATCGGCACCGAGGCGCGGCGGCCGCCCTCCACCGCCAGCGCGCCCTCACTGCCGCAGGTGACGACGAGCAACGGCACCTTGTCCTGGATGGCGGCGATCGCCTGCTCGCGGTCGGCGATGTCGGCCAGCTCGGTGATCTCATTCTCGTTGGCGAAGAGCAGGTCGATCGCGCCCGCCTCCAGCATGGCGATCATCTCCGCGCGGTGCGGCTTGATGCAGGCGATATCGGAGAGCGTGAAGGCGACCTTGCGTCCCGCTTCGTGGGCGATCGCCATCGCCTGCTCCATCGCCGCGCGCGGCCCCGCCGAGCGCCACAGATAGGCTTCGAGATAGAGGATCGCCGCGCCCCTGATCTGTTCGGCGTCGAGCGCGCCGGCGTCGAGCTCGTGGGCGGCGCCGCGGAAGGTGTTCATCGTCCGCTGCGCGTCGGGGGTGACCAGGATAAGGCAGCGCCCGGTCGGCGCGCCGCCCGATCTGGCGGGCGTCAGGAACTCGACGCCGAGCGCGCGGATGTCGTGGGTGAAGATCTCGCACAATTGGTCGGCGGCGACTTGGCCGACGAAGCCGGCGCGACCGCCAAGCGCCGCGACGCCGGCCATCGTGTTCGCCGCCGAGCCGCCGCTGGTCTCGCGCGCCTGGCTCATTCGCGCGTAGAGCCGGGTCGCGCCGGCGGCGTCGAGCACCTGCATCGAACCCTTGACCAGCCCCTCCTCGATCAGGAAATCGTCGTCGGCGGTGGCGATCACGTCCACCACCGCATCGCCGATCGCCAGCACGTCCAGACGGGTCCCAGTCACGCGGGGGGTCATGGCGGGATTGGCGCGCGGCGGAAAGCCCCTTTTTGCGCGGCCGCAAACCGGTTACGCATCCTCAATGAGCACACAGAACGCGCCGGCGATCAGCCGCTCCCTTTTCGCCCTCGCCATCTTCTACGGCGGCATGGTCACCATCGCCGGCGTCCTCGGCGTCAAACAGGTCGCTTTGGGGCCGCTCGCCGTCGAGGCCGGCATCTTCCCGTTCCTCGTCCTGGTGGCGATATCGAGCGCCGTGGCCGAGCTGCACGGCAAGGATATGGCGAACCGGCTGCTGCGCTTCGGCTTCGCGCCGCTGATCGGCGCTATTTTGATCACCTTCTTCGTGCTTCAGCTGCCGACCGACGAGGGGATGTACGAGCCCGCCAAGCCTGCCTTCCCGATCGTTCTCGGCCAAAGCTGGCGGATATGGGGCGCGGGGATCGTGGCCTACGGCGTCTCGGTGACGCTCAACATCTGGATCTTCGCCAAACTCGCCTCGGCGACCGGGCGCTTCCCGGCGGTGCGGGGGTTCATCGCCGCTGCGCTGTCGCAGATCGTCGATACTTTGATCTTCATCACAATATCCTTCTATGGCGTGCGGCCGATCGGTGAGCTCATGGTCGGGCAGATGATCGCCAAGGTGGTCCTGTCCGCGGTGCTCGTTCCCGTGATCATCGTCGCCTGCGTCGCCATCGGCCGCCGGCTCGATTCCGCCAAATGAGCCGCGCGCTCTTCGCCGCCCTGCTCGCGTTCGCGGCCGTCCCGGCGGCCGCGCAGCCGCTGCCGGCGCCGCGCCTGATTATCGCCATCTCGGTCGATCAATTCTCGGCCGATCTGTTCGCCGAATATCGGCAATATTTCACCGGCGGCCTCAGGCGCCTGTCGCGCGACGGCATGGTCTTCCCTTCCGGCTACCAGGCGCATGCCGCGACCGAGACCTGCCCGGGCCACTCGACGATCCTCACCGGCTCCCGCCCGGGGCGGACCGGCATCGTCGCCAACAATTGGTTCGACCAGGGCGCGAGCCGCTCGGACAAGAACATCTATTGCGCGGAGGACGAGCGCGTCCCCGGCAGCACGTCCGAGAGTTACACCGTCTCCACCGTCCACCTGCGGGTGCCGACCTTGGGCGATCTGATGCGCCGCGCCGATCCGCGCAGCCGGGTCGTCGCCGTCGCCGGCAAGGACAGGGCGGCGGTGATGATGGGCGGGCACAACCCGAACCAGCGCTGGTGGTGGGGCGGCCGCGCCTTCGTCAGCCATGCCGGAAGCGCCGAGCCCGCGGCCGTCACGCGGGTCAATGCGCGCATCGCCGAGGCGCTGTCGCGCGCCCGCGATCCGATGCCGCTCCCCGAAATCTGCGAGGCGCGCAGCCGCGCGATCGCCGTTCCCGGCCGGGCGACTCCGGTCGGCACCGGCCGCTTTGCCCGCGCCGCCGACGACCGCTCCGCCATGCGCGCCTCGCCCGAATTCGATTCCTACACCCTCGCCCTCGCCGGGGCGATGCGCGACGACATGCGGCTCGGCGAGGGGCCTGCCACCGACCTGCTCGCGATCGGCGTCTCGGCCACCGACTATGTCGGGCACAGCTTCGGCACGCGGGGAGCCGAGATGTGCATCCAGCTGCTCGCGCTCGACCGCGCGCTCGGCGACTTCTTCCAGGAGCTGGACCGCGAGCGGATCGACTATGTCGTCGTACTGACCGCCGACCATGGCGGTCTCGATTTGCCCGAACGGTCGAGCCAGCAGGCTGGCGGCGGCGCGCGCGTCGATCCGGGCCTGGGCGCGACGCGGATGGGCGAGACGCTCGGCCGCCGGCTCGGGCTGCGAGGGCCGGTGCTGCTCGGCGACGGGGCGTTCGGCGACATATGGGTCGACCGGGCCCTGCCGGCGCGGGCCCGCGCGCGCGTCCTCGCCGAGGCGCTCCGCGCCTATCGCGGCCACCCCCAGGTCGCCACCGTCTTCACCCGCGCCGAGATCGCGGCGACGCCTTTGCCTTCGGGCCCGCCCGACGGCTGGACCCTGATCGAGCGCGCCCGCGCCTCGTTCGATCCGCTGCGCTCGGGTGATTTCTACGTCATGCTGAAGCCGCGCGTGACCCCGATCGCCGATACCAGCCGCGGCTATGTGGCGACGCATGGCAGCCCCTGGGATTATGACCGGCGGGTGCCGATCCTGTTCTGGCGGCGCGGCATGGCGCCCTTCGAGCAGACCCTGTCGGTGGAGACGGTCGACATCATGCCCAGCCTCGCCCCCCTGATCGGCCTCAGGCTCGCCCCCGGCAGCATCGACGGCCGCTGCCTCGACCTCGACGCGGGGCCGGAGACGAGCTGCCCCTGAAAGGGATCGCGAATTAAGTATAGTGTCCCCGCAATAGATTCGGGGACACTATACTTAATTGCCGGGTCTCGGCTGAACATCGAGCGCCATGATCAGCCGGGCCATGTTGGCGATATAGGCGGCGGTCGAGATGCCGGTGACGGGATTCGGATCCGGATAAGGCGAGGTGTCGCTGGCGTCGCCGACCTGGGTGGTGCCGTAATCGTCGGGAGCGGCGCGGCGCGAACCCGGGCCGCGATAGCGATGGCTGGTCATGGTCAGCGGCGCCGGCCAATAGCCCGCCTCGTTCAGCGCGGCGACGATCCGCGCCGGATCGAGCCGCGCCGCGCCGCTGAAATCCGATCCCGCCGCCAGGCTGCCGATGAAGAAGCGCGGGAAGGGCTGGCGGGCCAGCAAAGGCGAGCCGCGCGTCGCCTCCTCCACCGGCATCGCCGCGAGCGCCGCATGCTCCCGGCGCAGCCGATCGAGCTCAATGCTGCGGAATTGCGAATAATGGGCGATCGGCCGTGCCGGATCGTGGTCAGCATAATAACGCCCGTTGACGACGTTGGAGCCGCGCCGGTGGACGTAGAGCGGCCGGTTGCTGCCGATCTCGACGAAGGTCGGGAAGCGGCGGTCCCGCGGGCCGATGCCGTCCGGCAGGCGCACCGATTCGAGCCAGTCGAGCGCCTCAGGGATCCGCGCCAGGAAGCGCCTCTCGCCGGTCAGCCGGTAATACTCCATCAATTGCTCGACATTGGCCGCGCTGGTGTGGGTGACCAAAGCGCGCGGCTCGTAGGTGCGCGCGCCCGCCACGCGCAGGCGAAGGTCATATTGCAGGCCCCAGCCCGCCTGCGGGCCCGGCTGCTGGGTGATCAGGAACGCCTCCATCCCGCGCCGCGCCGCCGCGAGCAACTCCGGCCGGTCGAGGGCGCGTCCGGCCATGATCAGGAAGCGGATATTCTCCTTGGCGACGTCGTCGTTGAAGGTGATGTAGCGCTGATAGCCGGGATAATGCGGGTCGAAGGGAAAGCGTTGCGGCCAGCCCCCATTGCGGTATTGGCTCGCCAGCACGAAGCGGATCGCGCGGTCGAGCGGCGGCCGGAACCGCACCTCGTGGCGGACCATGTAGAGCCGGAGCAGCAGCTGCATCGTCTCGGCCGTGCCGGCGTCGTCGAACGTGGCATTGTCGCTGTGATGCTGGAATTCCTCGAGCCGCCAGCCGTTGCGGCCCACCGTCGCGTACCAGCGCCGCGCCGCGGCCGGCCCCCCTTGGTGGACGAAATAGTTCCAGCCGCCGCTGCGGTGCTGGCCTGCGATCAGCGCGCCCGCCGCCCGCGCCGCCGCGTCGTAATAATAGGGATCGCCCGTGGCGTTGAAGGCGTCGAGGAAGATATGGCCCATCGTCGCCGTGCCCGGGGCCTGCACCCAGATCATGTCGGGCTCGGCCTCCATCTCGCCCCAGCGGCGCGACAGGTCCGGCAGATAGGTCCAGACAAAGCCGCCTTGGGTAGCGACCCGCTCGACCATAAATTCGGTCGCGCGCCGCATCGTCCGTTCGATCTCGGCGCGGCTCTGCGCGGCGGC
>JBKJZJ010000207.1:0-19969 GCA_046715355.1 Allosphingosinicella sp.
GGAGCGGCCGGCGCATGCGGCGCGGCTGGCGCCGCCGGCGGCTGCGCCGCCTGGACGAGCTGGACGGCGGCGATCGGCGCGGCGATGCCGACGCACAGCACGGCGGCGATCTTGGTCCAGGCCGAACCCTGCGGCCGCTCGCGCCTGTCGAGGATCGCGCGGATCCGCCGCCCGAGCGCGCTCTGCTTCGGCGCGATCGAATTGGCGGGCAGCGCGCGGCCCGGGACCTGGGCCCAGGAGAGCAGGGTCTGCGCATAGCGGGCCGGCTCGACATGGGCGGCGGCCTCGCAGTCCGCGGCCTCCTCGGCCTGCTGGACGATCTCGCGCTCGAGCAGCCAGACCAGGGGATTGAACCAGAAGACGGCCGCCGCGACCCGGGTCAGCAGCAACGCCGGCCAGTCGCGGCGGGCGACGTGCGCCAGCTCGTGGGCGAGGATCGCGTCCGCTTCCGCGGGCTCGTCGAGGGTGTCGGGATCGATCAGGATCACCGGGCGCCGCCAGCCCCAGCTCAAGGGCGAGGGGACCAAATCGGAAACCATCAGCCGCGCCCGCGCATCGCCGCCGCCCGCTTGTTCGAACGCCGCCAGCCACTCGGGGCAGGTGACGGGGCGCGCGGCGCGGGTCCAGCGGCCGAGCATGTAGAGGCCCGCGAGCAGCCGCCCGGCGACCATCAGCAGGCCGGCCAGATAGACGATCAGGACGAGCGGCGTCGGATCGTCCCAGATGGACGGCGTGGGCGCGGCCGGCTCAATGCCCGCCGCCGGCGGATCGGCAAGCTGCACCTCCGGTCCGGGGACGTAGACGAAGCTGCTGGCGGCCGGCGAGACCGTACCGGCGGCGGGCGAAGCGGCCTCGGGCGCGGCCCAGGCCTCGATCGGCAGCGCCGGCAGCGCCACCGCGATCACGGGAAGGAGCAGCAGCATGGCCGCGCCGATCCTCAGCACCAGCGCCCGGTCGGACGCGGCGCGCGAGCGCAGCACATAAGCGAGCGCCAGAGCGGCGCCGGCGATCAGGGCCGATTTCCAGGCCATCTGGACAAAGAAGGCGACGTCCATCACTCACGCTCCTTGGCTTCATCGATCGCCTTTTGCAGGGCGTCGATCTCGTCGCGGGACAGGCTGCTGGTCAGCCCGAGCAAGGCGGTCGCGGCATCGGCCGCCGATCCGTCGAAGAAGGTCCGGACCATCTGCTTCATCGCCGATTCGCGGACCTTGGCGGGCCGCGGCACGCTTTGATAGACATAGGCCTGGTCGACCATGCGGTGCTTGATCGCGCCGCGCGCCTCGAGCCGGCTGAGCAAGGTCCGCACCGCCGAATAGGACGGCGGATCCTGCATCGCCGCGCGCAGCTCGGCCGCGGTGGCCTCGCCGGCGCTGCACAGCAATTCGAACAGCTCGCGTTCGCGCCTTGGGAGAGAATCGATCATCATGCTTTCACCTGCTACACATGTAGCATGTCACATTTGTGGCAGGATGCAAGCGCTTTTTCGTCGCGCCCCGCTTTCGTTTCGCCGCCGGAAGATGAAGCTGGGGTGAACCCGCCCACCCTCAGCCGACCCCACTTCGTCATTGCGAGCGTAGCGAAGCAACCCAGCTCGGCCTCGGAGGCAGGCTGGATTGCTTCGTCGCTTCGCTCCTCGCAATGACGAGCCACGGGGCGGGAGCCACGCCTCAGCGCGGAAATTTCTTGTCCATATAAGCGAGCGACTCGGCGGTCAGCTCCTCGAGCACCGCTTCGTCCACGTCGCTCAATTTCCTGATGTAGAGGCAGCATTTGCCGGTCCTGTGCTTGCCCAGCCGCGCGAGCAGCGCCTCCTCTTCCGGCCCGCCGGCCTCGGTCAGGACATAGAGCACCAGCTCGGCCTTGCGAGGCGAGAAGCCCAGCCGGCACATGTCGCCTTCGTGCCCGCTGTCATATTTGTAATGATAGGTGCCGAAGCCGACGATGCTCGGTCCCCACATCGTCGCCGGCTCGCCCACCAGGCGCTCCATCATCGCGCGGAGCTTCTTGCCGTCCTCGCGCCGCTGCGGATTGGGGACCTTGTCGAGGAATTCGTCGACCGCCACCCCGGTCGGTCTGGTCTTGATTTCCGCCATTCGTCCCCCTTCACCGCCGCCGATAGGTCCAGCTCATCGCATTCGACCCGTCGAGCGCCGAAATCGTCGCGACCATCGTGTCGCGCTGGCGACGATAGACGATCCGCTGGGGAAAATCATGGGAGGGATTCTCGAACGTCGCGCTGGCGCCGCTGCGCGCGGTCAGCCGGAACGGCACCGGCGGCCGCCCGCCGGGCTGGGCGAAATAGACCGGCACGCCGTCAGCGCCGGCCTGGAGCCGGAGGAACTCGAACTCGCGCATCGTCTCGCCACGGCCGGAGCGGCTGTAACCCAGCATCACGCCCCCGCGCGGCGCCGACCAGCTTTCCTCGGTCCAGCGCCCGCTTTCACTCGTCGCCCAGCTGCCGCTCATCCAGGCGAGATCCGCGACTCCCGAAGGCGGGGCCGCCTGGCCCGTGAGCAGCAGGGCCATAGCCGCTCCGAACAGCTTCTTCATGACCACTCCCCCCTGGATATCAGCGCGGCCTCCGGAAGCGGTAGACGACGCGGTCGGTCCGTCCCCGGATCGAGGGATCGAACACATTCTTGCTGCGATCGTCCGCCGGGTTGCGCAGCAGGTTCGATTCGCCGTCGAAGACGAAGCCGGCCCGCTCGAAATCGGCGCGGATCACGGCGGGATCGATCCGGTGCGTCGCCTCGACCACCGCGCGGGTGTCGCCGCCGGCCGGCGCGACATGATCGATCACCGCGACGATCCCGCCCGGCTTCACCGCCTGGAACAGCGCCGCCGTGACCGTGTTCGGATCGATCCGGGGCAGCCCGAAGCGGACGCTCTCCCAATAGGCGTCGTGATAGACCAGATGGAGCAGGACGAAATCGTAGCTGTTCGCCGCGAACGACAAAGCGGTGTTCGGCGTCGAATAGAAAGCGGTGTTGGGCGAGCGCTGGCGGATCCCGGCGAGCGCGGCCACTATCCGCTCGTTGCGGCCGAAGCTGGCCGAGTTCCAGCCGGTCACCGACCCGCGCGGGCCGACGGCGCGCGCCATGATCTCGGCATAATAGCCGTTGCCGGTGAAGTAATCGAGCACCCGGTCGCCGCGCCTGAGGCCGAGCCAGGTCAGCACCTCGACCGGCTTCCTGACCTCGTCGAGCGCGACCGCTTCGGCGGGACGGCCGGGCGCCGCGACCGCGGCGGCGACGTCGGCGGGCGCCGCCAGGGCGCCTGCGGACGGCAAGGCGAGCAGTGCGGCAAGCAGGAGAGCGCGCTTCAGCATCGGAAAATCCCCCTGGAAGATGGATGCCCTCCAGATACCAGCCGCCGCGCCGTCGCCCAAGCCGTTTCGACCAGTCGCCCGCCGGCTTCGATCAAGCGGCGCGCCGTTCCGCCGCCTGTTCGTTCAGCACCCGCATCGCCGCATGCGCCGACAGCGCCGCCCCCTCCTGCCAGAACGGCACGTAGGAGAGATGCTCGCCGGCGAAGACGATCGGGCCCTCGGGGCGGAGCAATTCCTCGTAGGCGGCGGTGCGCGGCCCTCCGAAGGGCCCGGCGCCGAAAGCCGGCCCGATCGGCCCGACTCCTTCGGACCAGGGGGTGAGCGGCCAGGAAACAGTCACCGGCTTGCCGAGCAGCCGCGACTTGCCGGGATGCAGCGCCTCGACCGAATCGCGGCAGACGCGGATTCTCTGCTCGTGGCTCATCGCCGCGAACTCGGCCGCGTGGTTCGGGCCGGTCCAGCCCGACGCATAAGCGGTGACCAGCACGCCGCTTTGCGAATGCCAGCCGCCCGACGGATAGAAGATGTTCTCGTTGGGCCGGTCGGTCCAGGCGAGGCCGCCGTAAATCCCCTCCTCTTCCCAGAAGCGGGGCGATTCGAACGCCACCTTGGTGCTGGCGAGATAGGGATTGTCGCGGATCGCCGCCTGCTTGGCCGGCGAGAAGTCGGCCGGGATGCGCCCCAGCAGGTTCAGCGGCAGGGTGCAGATGCAATAGTCCGCGTCATACGCCCGGTCGCCGGGGCCGTGGTGGATACGCACGCCAGCGCCGCGGCGGCGGATCGCGGTGATCGGACTATCGAGGCGCACCGCGGGCCGCACCTGCTGGTAGATCGCATACGCGATGCGGTCCATGCCGCCGACCGGCTGGAACATCGGCGCCTGCATGTCGAACAGGTCCTCGAAGACGAGCGGCAAGCCGACAGCGGGGCCGAGCGCGAAAACGTCGGCGAGGCGCATCGGCCCGATCGGCCGCCCCGCCTGGCGATAGCCGCCGGGCAGTGGATCGTAGCCGGAGCGCCCGTCGGGGACGTAGGCGCCGCCCTCGCCAAGGCTGCCGTAGAAGTTGAGGAACTGGCGCATCGCATTCTTGTCGCCCCCGCTCAGCTCCTGGTCGAGCGCGCCCCGGTCGACCGCCTTGGCGAGCAGCTCGATGAAGCGGCCGCGCACGTCATAGGTGAGCTGGCGGTGGGTGAAGACCCGGCCGTTGAACTCAGAGCGGGCGGCGCGGTTGGAATTGACCATCACCTCCATCGGCACGCCGAGCGCGCGCGCATAGCCGAGGATCGCGTGATGCTGATGCGGGATGCGCGCCGCGCCGGCGTTGAGATAATGGCCCTGGGAGAATTGGCAGAGTTGATCGGGCCGGCCCGTCTGCACGATCCGGTCGCCGCCCCGGATCGTCCAGACCCGGCCGCCGATGCGGTCGCGCGCCTCGAGCACGGTGACGTCCCAGCCGGCCCGGCCGAGCTCATAGGCCGAGACCAGCCCGGCTATGCCCGCGCCCAGGATGACGACCTTGCGCCCCCGCCCGCTTCCGCGCGGCAGATCGAACGGCTCGCCGGCGGCCGGGCTGTGCAGCAGCCCCATCGCCTCCATGCCGAGATAGACGGCGCTATAGCCGCCGACGGCCCCGAGCCGCTCGAGGAAGACCCTGCGCGTCAGACCCATCGTCCCACCCCCCGCACCTGCCGGGCACCGCCGCCGACGCCGCGACGGACAGAAGCACGTCGCGAATTGCGGGACCCATTTCCTGGTAAGGCTAGCGCAGAAGTCCAGCACGCGCATGCGCGAATTCGGCGAAGCGCGCATCCGCTTCGACCGCCGCATGAAAAAGGCGGCGCCGCGGGAGCGGCGCCGCCAGGGGAGGCAGCCGGGAACCGCTGGCTGCCTAGCGCGTGCTGGCGGCGGCGAGGCCGCCGGTGCCCCGCGAATTCGCCGCGGCAAGGATCGCGGCGCGGCGCGCGGCGATGCTCGCCTCGAGGCCGGCGCGGCAGCGGCGGACATCGGCCCGGTCGTTGAGGTCGGTCGGATGGGCGGTGCCGCAAAGCACGCGGACTGCGCGATCGATGCGCGCCTGGAAGCGCGCCGCGCCGGCCGGGCTCGACAAAGCGAGGTCGCCATAGCCGATGGTCCGGCCGGCGGGGCCGGCATGTGCCGGAGTCGCAGCGGCCAAGACAAGGGCGGCGGCAATGCTGGTCTTGATGAACATCTTTGGTCTCCTCGTTCGATGCCGACGCCCATCGCGCCGGACCCGGGAAACCTGACCGCATCCCGGCCGGCCGCACAGGATGAGGACCCGATCTTATGATGACCGATTGCCGATGAATTGTCCGAACAAGCGAAAGCGCTACAGCGTCCGGCAGAATCCGGGAGGATCGGGCGCGCGGCAGACGTCCGGGCGCCGGCCGGTCTGCCGCCAATAACGGACCAGCCCGAGCCTCTCCGCCAGCGGCGCGAACGCCGGGTCGCGCCGGGCGGCGGCGAACGCCGGTTCGAAGAGGATGCCCCACGTCAGGCTTCTGTTTCGTTCGGCCGCCGCCAGCGCGGCGCGATTCTCTCCCAGCAAAGCGAGCGCCGCCGCCACCAGCCAGTCGTTGGTGGCCCGGTCGCGAGAAAGCGCGACGAGTGGCGGCGCCGCCTCGCGCCGGCGCCGGTCGTCGCCGGAGATCAAGGCGCGAAGGGCCGCGCCCACGGCCTCGCGCACGGGCGCCGGCATTTCGAGCCGCGGGTCGGCGAGGAGGCGCAGCGCTTCGGGATGGTCGCCGTCGAGGACGGCCGCCTCCAATTGCAGGACGGGCAAAGCGGGGCTGTGCGGCCAGGTCTGGAGGATGTTGCGAAGGACCCGGCGACCGTCCGGCCGCCCGTGCGCCAGCAGGATGTGGGCCAGCTCGACGGAGCTGTATTCGGCGAGCGGGTCCATATCCTGGGCGCGCCGGAAATGTTCGATGGCGTCGTCGGTCCGTCCGACCGCGGCCAGCATATGACCGTAGACATTGTGCTCGCACCCGCAGTCGGTCGGCCGGACGCTGACGGCGCGCCGGAAATAGGCTTCAGCCCCGGCGAAGTCCTTCACCTCGACGCGGCCGATCGCCAGCGCCATATAGGCCTCGCTGTTGCGCGGATCGAGCTGGAGCGCGCGGGCCGCCGCCTGCACGGCTTCGGCGTGCCTCTCCCGGACGGTTGGATCGTCCCGGCGGACCAGGGAGGCAAGGAATGCCCGCGCCGACCAGCCGGGGGCAAAGTCGGGCGCCGCCGCGGTCAGTCTGCGCAAGGTGTCGAGCTTCGACACGATCGTCGTCGGCGGGCCCGACCATCTCGAGGCGCAATATCGCAGCCAAAGGTAGAGGTTCGGGTCGGTCATGCTCGGCAGCTGCGGGCCGGCGCCGGCGAGGCCGCAGCGGACGACGCGGCTGACCTCGGCGGCGACCTCTCCAGGCGCCGTCGCGGCCCCCGCCGCCGGACGTTCGAACATTTGCGACCATAAGAGGGCGCCGCTGCGCTCGTTGCGCAGGTGCACGGCAAAGCGAAGCCGGTCCCCCGCTTTCTGGATGGTCCCGCTCACCGAATGTTGGAGAGCCGCGTCGGCAGCGTCCGACGCCACCACGATGAGCGCGCTCTCGGCCTGGAATGCGGCGGTCAGCTGCTCGCGAAAGCCCTCCGCGGTCGCCGGCGGGAGATCTGGGGAGAGCAGCCGGATCGAGGCGAGCCGGACTTTTGGCGGACCCGCCAGCTCGCTTGGTCTCATCCACCAGAAGGCCAGCACCATCGCGGCCGCCGCCGCGATCGCGGCCGCTATGCCGATCGGGCGCAGGCGGCGCTTGCTCGTTCCCGTCTCCGCGCGCGCCCCCGGCCGTTCGACCAGGCTGTATCCAACCTTCGCCACGGTCTCGAGCGAGAACGGCTCCGGATCGATCGACCGTGCGAGCCGGCGCAGCGCGACGATGCAGCGGTTGATCGAATCGTCGCCGACCGCGAGGCCCTCCCAGCAGGACTCAATGAGCTCGTCCCGCGACACGACCTCGCCGCGCGAGGCGGCCAGCGCGACCAGCACCTGCATGATCCGGGGCTCGAGCTCGCGGCACTCCCCGGACTCGAGGCAGACCTGGCGCCGCGCCGGCCTGACGCGCAGCCCGCCGAGACGAAAATCCGCCATTCGCGCCAGCTCGATTCGGCGAGGCCGCAGCTGCACGATGGTCGCACCGGTCATCGACTTTCGTGTCCCGGCATACCCCGTCCCCCGACTTGGGTTCGCGGTCTCTTCTATCAGTGACGCGACGAATTGTCGTCAACTTCTCCGTCGTGGTACGGATATAGTGCCGGGCCCGCCGGAGTTCTGGGCGCGAACCTCGGTATTCCTAGCGCTGCGCCATCGCCGGCGTCGCCGCGGTCACCTCGATCTCGACCAGCCAGCCCGGATCGACCAGCCCGGCCACCTGCATGGTCGAGCGCGCCGGCCGCATCGGCTGCGCCTCGGTGCCGAAAAATTCGCGATAGGCGGTCATCATGCCGGCAAAGTCCATCCGCGCCTGCCCCGGCGGCGCGACCAGGAAGACGCGCATCATGACGACGTCGCCCAGCGATAGGTTGTGCCGGGCGAGCTGCGCCTCGATCTTCCTCAGCACCGAGCGCGTCTGCGTCGCGGTGTCGCCGTAGCGCGCGATCGAGCCCGGCGGCGCATTGGCGTCGGCCGGATCGGGCACGGTGCCGCTGACATAGACGAGCCGGCTATGTTGCGGCAGCTCGACCGAGGCCGAGATCGGCGAATCGGGCGGCCCGAGCCGCTGCACCTCCTGGGCGGCGGCCGGAGCCGCCCCGAGCATGGCGGCGGCGATCAGCATCGAATGGCGCATGGCGAATCCCCCTTTCCCGCCACGCTAATCCGATCGCCGCCGCCCGTCATCCGGGGATTCGTCGAACCGCCGGGACCAATCGACCAGGCCGCGCCGCCATTTCGGATCAGTTTCAGGCTTGCCGGATCGCGGCCCCTCATGTCCCTCTCGCCCATCGGGGGTGGGGGCTCAACCGTGGCGAATCGGCTATTCTATGCCGATAATCTCGACGCGCTGCGCGCGCATGTCGCCGGCGCCAGCGTCGATCTCGTCTATCTCGATCCGCCGTTCAACTCGAACGCCAATTACAACATCCTGTTCAAGTCGCCGGGCGGCCATGCCGCGGACAGCCAGATCCAGGCGTTCGAGGATTCGTGGCATTGGAACAACGCCGCCGAGGACAGCTTCGAGCAGGTGATGCGCGCCGGCCATCCCCGCGCCTTCGACTTGCTCAGGGCGATGCGCGCCTTTCTCGGCGAGAACGACATGATGGCCTATCTTTCGATGATGGCGATCCGCCTGATCGAGCTCCATCGCGTGCTGAAGCCCACGGGCAGCCTCTATCTGCACTGCGATCCCACCGCCTCGCACTATCTCAAGCTGTTGCTCGACGGCGTGTTCGGCGCGGATGCCTATCGCAGCGAGATCAGCTGGAAGCGAAGCTCCGCGCATAACGACGCCAAGCAGGGCCGCCGCCAATATGGCAATGTCCGCGACACCATCCTGTTCTACACCAAGTCGAGGAGCTGGACCTGGAACTGGCTGCACACCGATTACGACCGCGACTATGTCGAAAGCGCCTATCGCCACGCCGATCCCGGCGGCCGCCGCTACCGCCGCGGCGACCTGACCGCCGCCAAGCCCGGCGGCGACGTCTCCTATCTCTGGCCGATCAAGCGCGAAGCGGGCGGCGGCGACTGGCAGGCCGATCTCGACGAGGAGCATCTGAACCCCCGCCCCGGCTGGGACTATCGCCAGGTGCCGCCCTACAACCGCCGCTTCTGGGCCTATTCGAAGGAGAATATGCGCGCCTTCGCCGAGGCCGGGCGGCTCGCTTATGCCGCCAGCGGCATGCCCGAATACAAGCGCTATCTGGACGAGATGCCGGGCGTGCCGCTGCAAAATGCCTGGCACGACATCCCGCCCGCGGTCGGCGGCGAGAGCCTGGGCTACCCCACGCAAAAGCCGCTCGCCCTCCTTGAGCGGGTCATCGCCGCCTCGTCCAACGAGGGCGAGGTCGTGCTCGACCCGTTTTGCGGCTGCGGCACCGCGATTCTCGCCGCGCAGAAATTGGGGCGCCAGTGGATCGGGATCGACGTCACCCATCTCGCCATCTCGCTGATCGAGCGGCGGATGAAGGACGCCTTTCCGGGCGCCGATTTCACCGTCGAGGGCACGCCCAAGGACCTCGCCTCCGCGCTCGATCTCGCCCGGCGCGACAAATATCAGTTCCAATGGTGGGCGGTGTCGATGGTCGATGCGGTGCCCTTGAACGGCCGCAAGAAGGGCGCCGACGGGGGCATCGACGGCATCATCTATTTCAAGCCCGACGGGAAGCGCACCGAAAAGGCTTTGGTCTCGGTCAAGGGCGGCCAGAATGTCGGCGTGCAGATGATCCGCGACCTGCACAGCGCGATGGAGCGCGAGCATGCGCCGATCGGCGTCTTCGTCACCGCCGCGCCGCCGACCGGGCCGATGCTGCGCGAGGCCGCCGCGGTGGGCCGCTTCACGGACGAGTTCGACAGGGGCTGGCCGAGGTTGCAGATATTGACGCTGGCCGAGCTCTTCCAGGGCAAGCGGCCGGCAATCCCGTTCGTCGACCCGCTGGTCGCGCTGAGAAGGGCGCGGCGCGAGGAGGTGGAGAGGCAGGGGAATTTGCTTTAGGAGCGGGTCTGCCAGCACGTCGTCGGCAAGGGGCCGCGACAGCGTCTCAAGCCCGCGCCACGACCCCCGCCCCCTCGGGAGAGGTGCATATAATGAGACCAGGGTCGGGGCGACCTCGCCATGCTAGGGAAGCCACTCGCGAAGCTGATCGAAAATCTGCTCGCTGAAGCGGATAGCACGCGCCTCGGTCGGAGGTTCGGGCATAACGGCCCCTCGGATATGGAGTCCGCAGGCTTCCCATGCACCGTCATCGTCTGGCGCGAGCAAGAGAGGGCCGCCGCTTTGCCCTTCATAGGTCGGCTTGGCCACATAGCCGAAATTGCCGGGGCCGGCCGGAACCAGGTCGATCTCACCGTAGTAAGGTTGGAACGTTCCGTGCGCGGGGCCCTCGTTCGGATAAGCGGACAGGCGAACTCTCAGCGCATCAGGAGCATCGCTTCGTAGACCGATCGGCGAGAAATGCTCAGGCTCGAGCCGTGCGATTTGAATGACGCAATAATCATCCTCTGCGGTCGCCGCCGGTGCGCTCGAAAAGCTCTGCGGCAAGCGCCTGCTCTGCATGACGCGATGCACTGCCCAGCCTCCTCCGGCCCGACCGAACCAAAGCTCGGCACCCGTCGCGAAGAGCGTCAGCTCGTGGCGATAGAGATTGTGAGCCGCAGTGAGGACGTAGCTGTGATTGTCTTTGGTATGAAAGAAAAAGCCGGTGCCGTGTCGACGTCGGATCATTCCGTTCGACCCCAGGCCGAATTCCGACTTGATGGCGCACAGGGAGCGGAAATGCGGCGCGCCTATCCCGAAGCCTCGCAGATAACCGGGAATGTTGCCGGCCACGCCGCGCTCCTCGCTTTAGCGGTTGTCGAACACGCCGCCGTTGCCCGCCCCCGACGAGCCTCCCGACGTCGATGCGCGGATGATCCGGAGTGCGGATTCCGGACAATCCTGGGGTTGCGCGGCACAAGTCGCGCGCAACGACGCACGCTGCTGAGCTAGCGACGCGATCGCGGCAAGATAGGATTGCTCGCTGGCAGCCGCCGTCTGCCGGGCGCCCAGGAGCTGTCCCGGTGCCGAAATCACGGCTTTGACGATGGTGAGAGGCAAGGAAACCAGCCCGACCAGTTCGCTTCGGCTGTTTTGCATATAGGATGTCAGGACGCCGTCCGTGAACTTGAGCTCGTATTTCTGTTGAGCGAAGACGCCGGACAACAGGTTGATGGCGATGATCTGCGTTTCGTCCGGGAACAGCATGGGCTGCGTCTGCCTCGATCGCCCAAAAGTCAGCGACACGCGCGCCGGTACGAGGGGTCGGTAACAGACGCCCCTTTGGCACGGGCGGAGATCGACTGTGTCGCCGGCGCGCAGGACGGGCGGCGCTTGGTCCATGGCGATCGAAACGGGGTTCCCAGAACGAGCGCCTGCTCTTTCGAGCTCGCGGCACCGGCGCTGGGCCGCGGTTTCGGTCCCACCTGCGGCAACCGCGGCCGGCATGGGCGTGCACAAGTCCGCGAAATGCTCCCGTAGCGCCCTGTTCGCATCGGTCTCCGCCTGGGTGAGCTGGTCGACGCGATAAAGTCCTTCGAAGACTACCCGTCCTCCTTCCGTATTGCTGCCCTGAAGTGCCACCGCCGTGCGCACCGCGCTCTCCAGAATATCATCGAGCCGACCCTCCGACGTCACTGCTACCGAACTCAGCAGGTTGGTTTTCGCGTCGACTCCGATCGTGACGTCATCATCGGAAATGGTGCCGCGATGGATGACGGTCGAAAGCCGATGACTTGGATCGGCCACCATTACCGGCCCCGCCACAAGGACCGAGATCGTGCCCTCGGCGTCCGTCACCGTCACACGCAGCAAGCCCTGAGGCAAATGGTATGAAATCCCGCGCCCGTTCGACTCCGCCTGCCGACCGGTCGAAACGGTGGCACAGCCCCCAAGCGTGACGCCTAGCAATGAGGCGAGCGGCAAAAGCGATTTCTTCAGCATGTTCGACTCCACCGTGATCGGTAACCAGCCCGTGGGTTGCGCGATCACCTTTGGCTCGGGTTCAACCATTCTCCACGTGATGGCCGTCACGCTCTCGAAAAAACTTTGTCCTTCCCGCTCCCAGCCTTGCCCGCCCCAGCGACAAGCGAACAAGGCGGCGCGTCGGGCAGAGAACGGCCTGTGCCGGGTCGAAAATATTAAGTCGCGGGTGGAGGGTCGGATATGATCGGCGCCATCGCCGCCGCGAGTCGCCCGGTTGCCGCGGCACCGATCGTTGCAGGCCGAATGGCCGGCCGTTGGACTCGCGCCGCCGCGGCCCTAGCCGCCAAACGTCCAGGCGATGGTGAACGAGCCGAACTCCTGCGCCGGTGCGTCGCGGCCGTTCCGCCTTTCGAACTCGCTGCCGCGGTGGATGAACTGATATGTCAGCCAGACATTGCCGACCAGGTTCACCTCGAAGCCGACGCCGATCTCCGGAACGAACGTCTTCCGGCGGATACGGATGTCGTTGCGGGCGAAGGTATTGCCGTCGAGGGTTATATTGTGCGCCACCGCCTTGATCCCCGCGCGCAGGAAGAGGTTGCCGCTCGCCAGCCATCCGGCCCCCGTCAGAGCGTTCGTTTGCCTGCCCAACGCGGCAGCCGCGGGCGCGAACGGTTGCGGCGCCTGCACGCCGAAGCCGGATAGATTCCAGCCGATCCGCGCGGTCACGTCAGCCTCCAGCGATATGAGTGCGTTTCCCAGGTTCGCACGCACGCGCGGGATAATGTCGGCATTTCCCCCGTCGTTTCGTGGCCAGCGGAGGGCGGTCTCGTAGCGCACCTGCAGAACCGGTTCATTGCGCAGCTGATTGTCCCAGCCGTTGGGGCGGCCTTCGCCGATCAGATCGTGGAAGGCGATCTGCGTCTCCCCAGCCAGCGACGCCGGCCCGACGATGCCGAGCGAGATCTCGATTCGGTCCTGCCGCTGCGCCTTCAGCGACTCCTCCTCGTAGCTGATCCGGGCGATCCGGGTTCCGTAGAGCAGCCCCGCCCACGGCCGGTCGTTGGGCTGCGGCGCCGCGATCGAGATGTCCTCCGGCGTGTACATGTTCTGCCCGACGGCATAGCCGGCATTCACGTGGCCGCTGCGAAAGCCCTTGCCGCAGATCAGGCTGCACCAGTCCGTGTGGGTGATGCCGGGCAAGAAATGCGCGTCGCGGTTCTGCGGAGACGACAGCCACTCCACCCTCAGCCCTTGGGTGTAATAGCGGTCCGTCCTGGAGGGGAACGGGTTCAACCAGCTGTCATTCTCCTCGTAAACGCGGAATTCGCCGGGCGTTTGCGCCTGCGCTTCGACGGCGAGCAGGAGGCTTGCGAGCGCGATCGCCGCGGCCCCGGTGATCGTTGATCTTCGCATGTCCCTCTCCCCTGGTGTCTCCCGCCACGATAAGAGGAGGAGGACGCGGCGGCCCGTGATCCCCGTCACGCCCTCGACCCGTCCGCCCCCACTCCAGCCTTGCCTCCCCGCCCCGTCGCCCCCACATCGCCCGAACCCGCGTTGACGCCCGGCGCGACCCCGATTAACAATAGAACAAATCTGGAACAGCCTCACTCATGCTGACTCACATTCGGAAGCGTAGGTTTACCGTATGCTGACCCACATAAGCGTCCGCGGCGCGCGCGAGCACAATCTCAAGGATATCGACGTCGATATCCCGCGCGAGACGCTGACCGTGATCACCGGGCTGTCGGGCTCGGGCAAATCCTCGCTGGCCTTCGACACCATCTATGCCGAGGGGCAGCGCCGCTACGTCGAGTCGCTTTCGGCCTATGCGCGCCAGTTCCTCGAGATGATGCAGAAGCCCGACGTCGACCATATCGACGGCCTCTCGCCGGCGATCTCGATCGAGCAGAAGACGACCAGCCGCAACCCGCGCTCCACCGTCGCCACCGTCACCGAAATCTACGATTATATGCGGCTCTTATGGGCCCGCGTCGGCGTGCCCTACAGCCCCGCCACCGGCCTGCCCATCTCCGCGCAGACGGTCAGCCAGATGGTCGACCGGGTGATGCTCCTGCCCGAGGGGACGCGGCTCTATCTGCTCGCTCCCGCCGTGCGCGGCCGCAAGGGCGAGTATCGCAAGGAGCTCGCCGAATGGCAGAAGGCCGGCTTCACCCGCGTGCGCATCGACGGCCAGTTTTACGAGATCGAGGACGCCCCGGCGCTCGAGAAGAATTTCAAGCACGACCTCGAGGTGGTGGTCGACCGGCTGGTCGTCCGCCCCGGCATCGAGACCCGGCTCGCGGACAGCCTGGAGCAAGCGCTGAAGCTCGCCGACGGCCTCGTCTATCTCGACCCGGCAGATCCTCCCCGGGACGGGGAGGGGGACCAGCCGGAGGCTGGTGGAGGGGGTTCTGAGCCCCGCGAAGTCCTGCAGGACAACGCCCCCGAGGGCCGGATCACCTTCTCCGAAAAATTCGCCTGCCCCGTCTCGGGCTTCACCATCGCCGAGATCGAGCCGCGCCTGTTCAGCTTCAACGCGCCGCAGGGCGCCTGCCCCGGCTGCGACGGGCTCGGCGAGAAGCAGCTCTTCGACCCCGACCTGATCGTCCCCAACGAGGCGCTCTCGATCAAGAAGGGCGCGGTCGTCCCCTGGGCCCGCTCCAACCCGCCCTCGCCTTATTACATGCAAGTGCTGGGCAGCCTCGCCGCCGAATTCGGTTTCAGCCTGGAAACGCCATGGCGGGAGCTGCCGGAGGAGGTGCACGAGATCATCCTCAACGGCACCAAAGGCCGGCCGGTGACGCTCCGCTTCATCGACGGCCGCAAGAGCTACGAGGTGAAGAAGCCCTTCGACGGCGTGATCGGCAATCTCAACCGCCGCATGCTCCAGACCGAATCCGCCTGGATGCGCGAGGAGCTCAGCAAATATCAGTCCGCCGCCCCCTGCGAGACCTGCTTTGGCGCCCGCCTCCGCCCCGAGCCGCTCGCCGTGAAGATCGCCGGCGAGCATATCAGCCAGGCCACCGCCCGCTCAGTCCGCCACGCTTTGGCCTGGTTCTCCATCCTCTCCGAAAAGCTCAATCCGACCCAGAACGAGATCGCCCGCGCGATCCTCAAGGAGATTAACGAGCGGCTCGGCTTCCTCAATAATGTCGGCCTCGACTATCTCGACCTCAACCGCACCTCGGGCACGCTCTCCGGCGGCGAGAGCCAGCGCATCCGCCTGGCGAGCCAGATCGGCTCGGGCCTCTCGGGCGTGCTCTACGTCCTCGACGAGCCGAGCATCGGCCTCCACCAGCGCGACAACGAACGCCTCCTCGTCACCCTCAACCGCCTGCGCGATCTCGGCAACACCGTGCTCGTCGTCGAGCATGACGAGGACGCGATCCGCCACGCCGATTATGTGATCGACATGGGCCCCGGCGCCGGCGTCCATGGCGGCCATATCGTCGCCCACGGCAAGCTGGAGGAAGTGCTGGCCTGCACCGACAGCCTGACCGCCGACTATCTCACCGGCCGCCGCGCCGTCCCGATCCCCGCGCAGCGCCGCAAGGGCACGGGCCGCAAGCTCACCCTCTCCGGCGCCACCGCCAACAACCTCAAGAGCGTCACCGCTTCGATCCCGCTCGGCACCTTCACCTGCGTCACCGGCGTCTCCGGCTCGGGCAAGAGCAGTTTCACCATCGACACGCTCTACGCCGCCGCCGCCCGCCACCTGAACGGCGCCCGCATCCAGGCCGGCCGCCACGACAAGCTCACCGGCCTCGAATATCTCGACAAGGTGATCGACATCGACCAGTCGCCGATCGGCCGCACGCCCCGTTCTAACCCTGCGACGTACACTGGCGCCTTCACCCAGATCCGCGACTGGTTCGCGGGCCTGCCGGAGAGCGCGGCGCGCGGCTACAAGCCCGGCCGCTTCAGCTTCAACGTCAAGGGCGGCCGCTGCGAGGCATGCAAGGGCGACGGCCTCATCAAGATCGAGATGCACTTCCTCCCCGACGTCTACGTCACCTGCGACGTCTGCCACGGCCAGCGCTACAACCGCGAGACGCTGGAAGTGAAGTTCAAGGGCCACTCGATCGCCGAGATCCTCGACATGACCGTCGAGGCCGCCGCCGAACTGTTCAAGGCCGTCCCCCCCATCCGCGACAAGATGCGCATGCTGGAGGAGGTCGGCCTGGGCTATATCAAGGTCGGCCAGCAGGCGACCACGCTCAGCGGCGGCGAGGCGCAGCGGGTGAAACTGGCCAAGGAGCTGAGCCGGCGGGCGACGGGGCAGACGCTGTACATCCTGGACGAGCCGACCACGGGGCTGCATTTCGAAGATGTGCGGAAGCTGCTGGAGGTGCTCCATGCGCTGGTGGAGCAGGGGAATACGGTGGTGGTGATCGAGCACAATCTGGAGGTGATCAAGACGGCGGATTGGGTTTTGGACCTTGGTCCGGAAGGTGGAGACAAAGGAGGCGAGGTCGTGGCCGAAGGCACGCCCGAGCAGGTTTCCGACGAACCCCGCTCCTACACGGGCCAGTATCTCGCGGACATTCTGACGAAGTCGGAGCGGGCGGAAGCGGGACCGGCGATGAAGCTGGGCAAGGCGCGGGCGAGGGTGCCGAAGCGGGAGCGGGAGGCGGCTGAATGATCTCGGGCGACTGGCCTGGCCTGGCCAAGGGCGGGCTTAGTCGAGATATTTAGTCGATGAGGGCCTGGGGCTAAGGGCGTGCGAAGTGGCAGGGGTGAGGGTGGCGCCTCCCCTAAGCTCCTGCTCACTGGCAACGCTGCGTGGATTCACACACGAGACTTTGGCGACGCCGCCCATCCTCGTCGCAAGCCAATCCGAGCGAATTGGGGTGTTCTGGTATTAGAAAGTGGGGCTTACACTGCCCACCTCAAACTAAGCTCAGCCTGCGCTGCCGCCGCCGGGGGAACACGTCATCGGTAACTCCTCAACTGCTAAATGGCATCTTACTCAGGATCTGCAATACGCCGCAATGACGATCACCGATTAATATGTCGCTAACCGAGTGAACCACGCCTGACGCCGCCTTCGGTTCCATCGCTTGGCGTCTTACCCCACGGAATCCAACGTTTCAAGCCGCCAAGGGCGCGGGCTAACAGGCGCGAAATCCCCTTGGGGGACTCGGTATCGGCAGCAGGTTGTCCAAGCACGTGATCGTCGGTCCCCAAGGTCCCCGCCTTGTCGCCGCTCAAGCTAGCGGCGGCCTTACCGTCGCTTTCCGGACTCCACCAAAATATGAAGCCATTATGCGGGAAAAGAGGTTCGTCGATTGTCCCGAAGAAGGCTCTCGTCCCTGGGTCAGCATCCTCAAACTTGAAACTGTCAGAAGGGTGCACCGGCTCCGCCAGCATCTTCAGCTTAATGGTTTCGGGCCACGTAATGCGTAACGAAGCAGAAGAACACGGTAACAAGCTGCGCCACAACTCATTATCAGTTGTCCTCTTGGCCGTCAGAGCGATGGTCCTGACCATCTTTTTCTCGCCAGACTCGAAGGGAACGGCATGTCTACTTCTACGGTACTTATCATCATCCGGAACGAGATCTCGCGCAGCCCGTATCTGTTCCTTTGATAACTCCACGCCGTCGACATAGACTTTATTTAGCCCGAAGCACATGTCGCCCTCAAGAAGCTCCGAATGCTCAGGTACTTTCTCGACGTGTCCATCAATTAAATAGGAGGCTTTGCCACTTCCGACATTTTCAACTGTGTAAGTTATTGTATACTTAAGGAGCATCCACTCTCCTACGACTTTCAAGAAGTCGAATTCGACGACAACATCTCGCCGGTAAAAATGATTCTTGAATACATATTTCTCGGTCGATTGAAAAAGCTGCTGATCCAGATTGACCCCATAAACGACAGATAGCAGGCCTCTACTAATTTGGCGGTCATGCTCTCTCTTTTGGTGTATTTCTAAAGAGATAGTCAAAACATACGCAATAAAGAAAGCAAAACCAAATTCCGAAACCAGAGCTCCGAGAAGTTTCCTAGTCAGAGAAACATCTGAGCCGGCAAATAATATCAATATGCCCGCCAATATTAGGATTCCGCCATATGCCAGAGGCCACAGCGGGGCCTTGGCAATCTCAGAAAGGACCTCATCTCGTCTGCTTACAATTTGGCCTTGTCTGTATGCTTTTCTGCGGACCATATATGAGTAAAAAGAGTAGCTCCCAGCACGACTTCCAACATATAGAAATATAAGTATAGCGAATCCAATAAATGCCCAACCAACGTGAGAGTACCAAAGAGAAAACACGGCATCGTTCGCCGATTGCCCAAATATGTCCAGCCCATTTTCATTACCTACTGCATGTGCTGACGACAGCCTTTGTTTGATTTCTGCCGATATGCATAAGCCGATCGTAAGAAGGACAACCATGGATATGTAGCCGAGTGCCCGCAGTCTATCTTGCCAAATAAAAATCGAGGACAATACTGATAGGGCAACAATGAAAATGTGCTCTGCTGCATATTGATCGTGGAGGTGATCATAGAAGGCCATGCCGCTTACAATAGAAACTATAGAGCCGAGGAAAAGAAGAACTGCTCCCAGGCTTGCAAGAAGCCGCAGTAAAGTCGAGGACTCCACTGTTGTAATCGAGAATCTCTTGCTGGCTTGGCGCGCGGACCCTTCATTTAGAATCATGATAGTCGCCCCTCCCTCTTTCCGCTAACCTGCCATGGTGGAACCCATAAATCAAATGGAACGAAGTTTCTTGAGGCAGGCTTGAGCGCGTCTGAGTAGTGGCGCCCGCGGGGGATGCCCGGCCTGCCTATCCCTAGGACAGGTAGTTGGATTGGAGGGCATTGTATTAGTTCGCTCCGGCCATCGCCTGCCGTTCAAGTTCTAGGTCCAAAACGGACCCAATCCGCATTTGCAATGCAGGACTTGGTCTGGCCTACGCTGAAAGATTGGAATTGCGGGGACACGAAATCTAATTGGCTAGCCCCTTCTCGATCAGCTGCCGGATCGCTTCGGAGCGAGAGGGCTTGGGCTCTGGCTGGCGCTCGATCCAGGCGGCGATGCGGACCTCCAGTTCATTGGAGATGCGCACCCCCTTCGAGGGGTCGCGGCCGGTGCGAGGGCGGCCGCGGGGTCTTTTCTCGGAATTGGCTATTGACCTGCCCCTATTTTTGGTGCACCATAAATAGAACAACCAAGAGCCCGCCCAAATCGGAGAGACGATGGCCGTCGCCGAGCTTATAGTTTCGCGCCGCGCGTTGCTAGCTGCGGCGTGGGCTGCCCCGGCTGCCCTCGCCGCACCCCTGCGCAGGCAGGGGCCCAGTCCTTCTCCCACCCCGCAAGACAGATGGATTCCGGATCAACGAGCATCGCAGGCATTGCGGAGCAATGCCGAGACGCACAGTCGGAATGACGATAGTGGTGCCGCCCATTCCTTCGCGGTCACTAAATGTGACCGCGCATCTTCCCTTCCCGACCATCCCGAGCCAGACCGCAGGGGCCAGGACGACGACAGCGGTGACGCGCAGCATGTCGAAAGCCATGACGCCCAAACCTTCGCGGTCACTAAATGGGACCGCGCGCTGGCGCGGTTCCGCCGGGCCGAGAGGATCGTGAAAGCCGCCGAGGGCGAGCCGGACGAGGATCGCTACGGCATCCTCCTCGGCCGCTTCAACGACACGCTCCGCCGTCTCCTCCGCCTTCCCGCCCCTCATCTCCCGGCCCTCGCCGCCAAGCTCGCCGCCGCGAACCGCCATCTCGCCTGGGAGCTCACCGGCGCCGAAACCTGCATCGCCGCGCTCGCCCGGGACGCGGCGCGCCTCGCCCACCGGCCGCAATTCCGGGGACACAATACTTAATTCAAGCCGCCTCCGCCTCCTCGATCCGCATCTGCAGCCCCAGCGCCTTGAGCACCTTAAGCACCGTCTCCAGCGTCGGATTACCGTCCTCGCTCAGCGCCTTGTGCAGGGC
>JBKJZJ010000208.1:0-4293 GCA_046715355.1 Allosphingosinicella sp.
TCAGCCCAGCGGCGACCGGCCGGGGCGCGCGCGCCGCCGCCTCCCCGCTCCGGGCCCACCGGGGCGGCACGGCGCGGATCGAGAGCCTCTGGTTGCGCTGGACCGGGCCGCTCGGCCTGGTCTGGAAGCAAGGCCGGCTCGATCTCGACCAGGATGTGCTGATCACGCCCGACATCAAGGCGGTGCGCGAGATGAGCGTGCTGATGCAGAATCGCGACGCCCCGCACGGCAGCAAGGCCCAGCTCCAGGTCGGCGAGGGCGCCGAGTTCGAGGCGCTCGCTTCCTATCGCCAGGGCATGGACCGGCGCGCGATCGACTGGAAGCAATCGGCCCGCCACAGCGCCCTCATCGCCAAAGAGTATCGCACCGAGCGCAACAACAATATCGTCATGGCGCTCGACGCGGGGCGGGCGATGTCGGAGCCGCTCGGCGCCATCCCGCGCGTGGACCGAGCGGTCTCGGCCGCCCTGCTCACCGCTTATGTCGCGCTCAAGGACGGCGACCGGGTCGGCCTGTTCGCCTTCGATTCCCACCCGCGCGCATCGAGCCGGCCGATCGGCGGCCCGCGCGCCTTTTCGACCCTGCAGCGCGTCGCCGCCTCGATCGACTATTCGGCGAGCGAGACCAATTACACGCTCGGCATCGCCACCCTGGCCGCCGATCTGGGGCGGCGCTCGCTGATCGTCGTCTTCACCGAATTCGCCGACACGATCAGCGCCGAGCTGATGCTGAACGCGGTCGGCACACTGCTCAAGCGCCACCTCGTCCTGTTCGTGGTGGCCAAGGACGAGGACCTGGAGGCGCTCGCCGCGGCCGAACCGGCAAGCGCGGAGGATGTCAGCCGCGCGGTCACCGCCGCCGGCCTGCTGCGCGAGCGGGCGCTGGTGCTGACCCGGCTGCGCCATCTCGGCGTCCACGTGCTCGAGGCGGCCGCCGCCGACACCGGCCCGGCCCTGGTCAACGCCTATCTCGGGTTCAAGCGGCGGAGTATGTTGTGACCGAGCTCGTCAATCCCCGCGCCTTCCGCGCCGCCCGCGAGGCCGAATGGAAGCGGCTCGACGACATCCTCACCCGCGCCGAGACCAAATCGGTGCGCGCGCTCGCCGACGAGGAGCTGATCGCCTTGCCGATCCTCTATCGCGGCGCGCTCTCCTCCTTGTCGGTGGCGCGGGAGACTTCGCTCGATCTGGAGCTCGTCTCCTATCTCGAGGGGCTCTGCGCGCGCGCCTATTTCTTCGTCTACGGCGTGCGCGCCTCGGCCTTGAGCCGGCTCGGCGCCTTCTTCGCGCGGGACTGGCCCCGCGCCGTACAGAGCCTGTGGCGCGAGACATTGGTGGCGCTGATCATCACCGCGATCGGCGCGGCGGCGGGCTTCCTGCTCGTCACCCAGGACAATGGCTGGTTCGAATCCCTCTTCCCCTTCGCCGCCGACGGCCGCAATTTCAACGCCTCGGCCGAGTTCCTGCGCGACGTCCTCTATTCGCATCCGGCCGAGGGCGGGCTCAGCGTCCTTGCCGCCTTCCTCTTCACCCACAATGCCCAGGTCGCGATGCTGAGCTTTGCTTTGGGCTTCGCTTTCGGCGTGCCGACCGCGATGCTGCTCGTCTATAACGGCGCGATGCTCGGCGCCGCCTTCGCGCTCTACGCCTCGCACGGCCTCGAGGCGGAGCTGGGCGGCTGGATCATCATCCACGGCTCGACCGAGTTGTTCGCGATCGTGCTGGCCGGGGCGGCGGGCTTCAGGATCGGCTGGTCGGTGGTCTTCCCCGGCGAGCTGAGCCGGCTCGCCGCGGCCTCCGCCTCCGGGCGGACCGCCGCCCTGGCGATGGCCGGCGTGGTGGCGATGCTGTTCGTCGCCGGCCTGCTCGAAGGGTTCGGCCGCCAGCTGATCATCGACGATGCCGCCCGCTATGCGATCGGCGGCGCGATGCTGCTCTTGTGGCTGCTCTATTTCTATTGGCCGCGGAGGCGCGCTTATGGCTGACCTCGCGCTCGCCCATCGCGACGAAGCCAGGCAGCGGCGCAGCCTGGTCACGCCCGAGGGCGTCGATCTCAACCTGAGGCTCGCCGACGGCTGGCAGCGCATCGGCGCCTTCTGTTTCGACCTGCTGGTGATGGCGTGCATCCTGCTCGCCCTGGTGATCCTGTGCGGGATGATCGCGTCCTGGTTCGGCTTCACCGGGCGCGAGATCGCGGTCGTCATCGGCCTGCTCGGCTTCTTCCTGCTGCGCAGCTGCTATTTCGTGCTGCTGGAGATGGGTCCGCGCGCGGCGACCTTCGGCAAGCGCGTCGCCGGCCTGCGCGTGGTGGCGCGCTCGGGCGAGCGGCTGACCGCCGACCGGGTCATCGCCCGCAACATGATGCGCGAGGTCGAATTCTACCTGCCCCTCACCTTTCTCTCCTACAACCTCTCCGCCGGCGGCACCGACGCCCCGGCCGCGCTCGTCGGGCTGGTGTGGACGGGCGTGTTCCTCCTCTTTCCGCTGCTCAACAGGGACCGGATGCGGGTTGGAGACCTGCTCGCCGGCACCTGGGTGGTGCGGGCGCCGCGCCGGGAGCTCAGGGGCGAGGTCGGCAATGTCTGGGAGGGGCTGCCGGATCACATCTTCACCGACGCGCAGCTCGACGTCTACGGCGTGTTCGAGCTGCAGATGCTCGAGCGGGTGCTGCGCGACGCGCCGCCCGACGCGATCGCCAACGTCGCCGAGACGATCCGCCGCAAGATCGACTATGCCTATGACGGCACCCACGATTACGCCTTCCTCTCCCATTATTACAACGCAGCCCGCACCCGGATGGAGCGCGGTCTCCTCTTCGGCAAAAGGCGCGCGGACAAATACGACAAAGGGTAGGCCGTCAGGCCGCGGCGACGATCCGCTCGGCCTCGGCGAACAAGGCCGGGTCCACCTTCGCGTCCGAGGCGGCGGCATTGTCCTCGACCTGGCCCGGCCGCGAGGCGCCGACGATGGCGGAGGCGACATTGGGCTCGCGCAGCACCCAGGCCAAAGCGAACTGGGCGAGGCTGAGCCCCGCTTGCGCGGCGAGCGGCTTCAGCCGCTGGACCGCTTCGAGCACCGGCGGCCGCAGCCACATGCCGATCCAGCCGCCCATCTCCTCGCTGGTCGCGCGGCTGCCCGCGGGCGGCGGCGCGCCGGGCGCATATTTGCCGGTCAGCACCCCTTGCGCGAGCGGGGACCAGACGATCTGCGAAATGCCGTTGGCGGCCGAGAGCGGGATCACCTCTTCCTCCGGCGCGCGCCAGAGCAGGCTGTATTGCGGCTGGCTGGAGACGAAACGCGCCACGCCCGCCATCTCCACGGCCGCCTCGATCTTGTCGGCGGGCCATTCGGAAAAGCCGATGTAACGCGCCTTGCCGCTTTCGACCGCGCGGGTCAGCGCCCGCATGGTCTCCTCGAGCGGCGTCTCCTCGTCATAGCGGTGGCATTGGTAGAGATCGACATGGTCGGTCCCGAGGCGCTTCAGCGACGCGTCGAGCTGCTTTTCGATCTGCGCGGCGGAGAGGCCGCGGTCGCTTTCGGTCATCGGAAAGAACAGCTTGGTGGCGAGGATGTAGGATGAGCGCGCCCGGTCGGCGAGCGCCTGTCCGAGGAAGCTCTCGGCGGCGCCGTGGCCGTAAATGTTGGCGGTGTCGATGAAGTTGATGCCGAGCTCGAAGGCGCGGTCGAGGCAGGCACGTGCCGAATCCGCCTCCACGCCGACGCCGTAGGTGAGCCAGGAGCCCAGCGAGATTTCGGAGACCTGGAGATCGCTCGCGCCGAGCCTGCGATATTTCATGTCATGCTCCTTTAGGGTCCAGCACCGCCGCCCCTTCAATGCGCCCGGCGCGCAGCATGTCCAGCGCTTCGTTGGCGCGGGCGAGCGGAAAGACAATGGTTTGCGTCGCCACCGGCACTTTGGCGGCAACGCCGAGAAACTCGGCCCCGTCGGCGCGGGTGAGGTTGGCGACCGAGAGGATCGCGCGCTCGCCCCAGAGATCGGCATAAGCGAACGCAGGAATGTCGGTCATATGGATGCCCGCGCAGACCACCTTGCCGCCCTTGCGGACCTGGCGGAGCGCTTGGGGGACCAGCGCGCCGACGGGCGCGAACAGGATCGCGGCGTCGAGCGGCTCGGGCGGCGCCACGTCCGAGCCCTGCGCCGACGCGCAGCCGAGCCCGAGCGCGAAAGCCTGCGCGCGTGCGTCGCCGGGCCGGGTGAAGGCATGCACTCGCCGGCCCTGCCAGAGCGCGACCTGGGCGAGGATGTGGGCGGCGGCGCCGAAGCCGTATAGGC
>JBKJZJ010000209.1:0-9672 GCA_046715355.1 Allosphingosinicella sp.
CGTTGGGCGAGCTCGTCCGCCGCTATCCCGAAACCCCTTATGCCGACGATGCACGGCTCAAGATCGCCCTGGTCCGCGACCATCTCTCCGGCAAGGAGATGGAGATCGGCCGCTTCTACCAGCGCCGGCGCCAGTGGCTCGCAGCGGTGCTCCGCTTCCGCACCGTGGTCGACGATTATCAGACCACCAGCCATGCGCCCGAGGCCCTGATGCGGCTCACCGAATCCTATCTCGCGCTCGGCATCCCCGATCAGGCGCGGCGCACCGCATCGGTGCTCGGCGCCAATTATCCGCAGAGCCACTGGTATCGCCGCGCCTACGAGCTGGTCCAGCGCCACGCGCCCGCAGGCGCCGCGCCCGCGCCCGCGGCGGGGACGCGCTGACCTCACCCAATTCCCCTCCCCAGCGGGGAGGGGGCAGGGGGAGGGGGTTCGGCTTCCGAGAATGTTCTCGAACGCTCGACACGCCCTCCCTACCATTGCGGCCGCAGGTTCGTCCCCCGGACGAACCAAAGCGCGGCCGCAAACCCTCGAGGGGGAGGGATGAAGCTCGACGTCGACGTCAGTCTGGATTCCCGCTTTCGCGGGAATGACGTAAGAGAGGTATTGATGGCCTCTTCCACGATTCCATGCTGACCGCGCTTTCGATCCGCGACGTCGTGCTGATCGAGACGCTCGAGCTCGATTTCGGGGCGGGGCTGGGCGTGCTCACCGGGGAGACCGGGGCGGGCAAGTCGATCCTGCTCGACGCGCTCGGGCTGGCGCTGGGCGTGCGGGCGGACAGCGGCCTGGTGCGCGCCGGCCAGGCGCAGGCCTCGGTCAGCGTCTCCTTCGAAATCGGCCGCGATCATGCGGCGCTCGCCCTGCTCGACGGCAACGGGCTGGCGCACGAGCCGGGCGAGCCGCTGGTGATCCGCCGCACGGTCAAGGCCGACGGCGGCAGCCGCGCCTTCGTCGACGACCAGCCGGTCTCGGCCGGGCTGCTGCGCGAGCTCGGCGCCCTGCTCGTCGAGATTCACGGCCAGCATGACGATCGCGGCCTGCTCAACCCGCGCGGCCATCGCGCCCTGCTCGACGGCTTCGGGCGGATCGACGCCGGGCCGGCCGGCGCGGCATGGGCGCTCCTCCAGGCGGCCGAGGCGAAGCTGGCGGACGCGCGGGCGGCGCACGCGGAGGCGGAGCGCGACCGCGAATGGCTCGTCCACGCGGTCGAGGAGCTGGACCGGCTGGCGCCGCAAGCGGGCGAGGAGCAAGCTCTGGCCTCGCTGCGCGCGGGCATGCAGGCGGGCGCGCGGCTCGGCGACGAGCTCGAGACGATTGCCGCGTTGCTGCGGGGCTCCGACGGCGGCCTGGCCCAGCTCCGCCAGGCGGCGCGGCGGCTCGACCGGATCGCGGCCGAGCATGCAAGCCTGACCGAGGCGCTGGCGGCGCTCGACCGGGCGGTGATCGAGGCGGCCGACGCGGAGGATGCGCTGGCGCGGGCGCGGGACGCTTTGGCCTTCGATCCGGCGCGGCTCGAAGAGGCCGAGGCGCGCCTGTTCGAGATCCGCGCGCTCGCCCGCAAGCATCGGGTGGACGCGGACGCGCTGCCGGACTTGCGCGAGGATCTGCGCGGCAAGCTCGGCGCGATCGCCGCCGGCGGGGCTGAGATCGCGGCGCTCGAGGCCGGGCTGCGAGACGCGCTCCAGGCCTATGAGCGCGAGGCGTCGAGCCTCACCGAGGCGCGCAAGGCGGCGGCAGCGCGGCTGGACGCCGCGGTGGCGGGCGAGCTCGCGCCTTTGAAGCTCGACCAGGCCCGCTTCCGCACCGTGACCGGCGCGGCCGAGCCGGGCCCGGCCGGGCGCGACCGGATCGAGTTCGAGGTCTCGACCAATGCCGGCGCGCCGTTCGGGCCGCTGGTGCGGATCGCGTCGGGGGGCGAATTGTCGCGCTTCATCCTCGCGCTCAAGGTCGCGCTCGCGGAGGAAGGCGGCGCGACGACGATGATCTTCGACGAGATCGACCGCGGCGTCGGCGGCGCGGTGGCGAGCGCGGTCGGGGAGCGGCTGCACCGGCTGGCGGAGGCGGGCCAGGTCCTCGTCGTCACCCATTCGCCGCAAGTGGCCGCGCGCGGCGCCACGCACCTGTTGATCGAGAAGAGCCACGACGGCCTCGTCACCCGCACCGGCGTCCAGCGGCTCGACGAGCCCCGCCGCCGCGAGGAGATCGCCCGCATGCTCACCGGCGCCCAGGTCACCGACGAGGCGCGCGCGCAGGCGGTGCGGCTGCTGGAGGCGGCGTGAGCGAGACCGTGACGTTGTGGCGGCCGGTCGGGCCCGATGAACTCGCCCTGATTCGCCAGGCCGCGATGCGCGCATTCCCACCGCGCCTGCCCGAGCAGCCGATCTTCTATCCGGTCACCACCGAGGCCTATGCCGTCAGGATCGCGCGCGACTGGAACGTGCGGGCCGTCGGTTCGGGTTTCGTGACCCGTTTCGAAGTCCGGCGGGACTTCCTCGACGGCTACGACGTGCAGACGGCTGGCGGCTCCGCGCACCAGGAATATTGGATTCCCGCAGACGAGCTCGACGCGCTCAATTGCGCAATTGTCGGCGAGATCGAGGTCGTAGCGGAATTCCATGGCGATGACTGAGCAGGACGCCGCCGCCGAGCTTGAGCGCCTCGCCGCCGAGATCGCGCGGCACAACCGGCTCTACCACACCGACGACGCGCCCGAGATTTCGGACGCTGCTTATGATGCGCTGGTCCGGGAGAATGCCGCGCTGGAGCGCCAATTCCCCCACCTCGTCCGCGACGACAGCCCCAGCGCCCAAGTCGGCGCGGCGCCGGCGGGGCATCTCGCCAAGGTGCGGCATGCTTTGCCGATGCTCAGCCTCGACAATGCGTTCGCCGAAGAGGAGGTGGCGGAGTTTCTTGCCCGGGTGCGGCGCTATCTGAAGCTGGCCGAGGACGCGCCGGTGGCGCTGACCGCCGAGCCCAAGATCGACGGCCTCTCCTGCTCGCTGCGCTACGAGAAGGGCGCGCTCGTGCTGGGCGCGACGCGGGGCGACGGCACGACGGGCGAGGACGTGACCGCCAATGTCCGCACGATCGACGATGTGCCGCTGCGGCTGAACGGCGACGCGCCCGACATGTTCGAAATCAGGGGCGAGGTCTATATGGCCAAGGCGGACTTCGCGGCGCTGAACGCGCGGCTGCTCGCCGAGACCGAGGATCCGGCCAAAGTCCGCCAATATGCCAATCCGCGCAACGGCGCCGCCGGCTCGCTCCGGCAGAAGGATCCGGCGGTGACCGCGTCCCGGAACCTGAAGTTCCTCGCCCATGGCTGGGGCGAGGTCGGCGCGCGTCCCGCCGCCACCCAATATGAGGCGATGGCGGCGATCCGCCGCTTCGGCGTGCCGGTCTCCGATTTGCTGGTGCGGGTGGAGACGTTCGACGCCTTGATCGCCCATTATCGGCGGATCGAAAAGGCGCGGGCGGACCTGCCGTTCGACATCGACGGCGTCGTCTACAAGGTCGACCGGCTCGACTGGCAGGAAAGGCTCGGCTTCGTTTCGAAGGCGCCGCGCTGGGCGCTCGCGCACAAATTCCCCGCCGAGCGCGCCGAAACCACGCTGAACGCGATCGACATCCAGGTCGGGCGCACCGGCAAGCTGACGCCGGTGGCGCGGCTCGAGCCGGTGACGGTGGGCGGGGTCAGCGTCACCAACGCGACGTTGCACAATCGCGACGAGATCGCCCGGCTCGGCGCGCGGCCCGGCGACCGGGTGGTCGTCCAGCGCGCCGGAGACGTCATCCCCCAGATCGTCGAGGTGCTGACCCGCGGCGAGGATCGCCCGGCCTTCGTCTTCCCCGATCACTGCCCGCAATGCGGCAGCGAGGCGGTGGCGGAGGAAGGCGAGATCGACGTCCGCTGCACGGGCGGCCTGATCTGCCCGGCCCAGCGTTTCGAGCGGCTGCGCCATTTCGTCAGCCGCGGCGCGCTCGACATCGAGGGCCTTGGCGAGAAAAGCATCGCCGAGTTCCTGGAGCTTGGCTGGCTGAACGAGCCCGCAGACATCTATCGCCTTCCCGCCCATCGCGAGGAGTTGGTCGGGCGCGAAGGCTGGCAGGCGAAGTCGGTCGATGCGCTGATCGCGGCGATCGAGGCGAAGCGCGCGCCCGACGCCGCGAGGCTGCTCTTCGGCCTCGGCATCCGCCATGTCGGCTCGGTCACCGCGCGCGACCTGATGAAGGCGTTCGGGACAATGGCCCGGCTGCGCGAAATCGCCGAGGCTGCGCGGGCCGGCGACGAGGAGGCGGCGGCCGAGCTCGCCGCGATCGAAGGGGTCGGGCCGACCGTGGCGCGGGCGCTCGGCGATTTCTTCCACGAACCCCACAATATCGAGGCGTGGGACGACCTGATGCGCGAGGTCTCGCCGCCGCTCTACGTGGTGGAGACGCGCTCTTCCCCCGTCACCGGCAAGACCATCGTCTTCACCGGCAGCCTCGAGGCGCTGTCGCGCGACGAGGCCAAGGCCCAGGCCGAAAGGCTCGGCGCCAAGGCGGCCGGTTCGGTATCGGCCAAGACGGACCTGATCGTCGCCGGCCCCGGCGCGGGCTCCAAGCTCAAGAAAGCGGCCGAACTGGGCATCCAAGTGATCGACGAGGCTCAATGGCTGGAGATCGTCCGCGGCGTCGGCGGGTGACTTCAAAATTCGCCGCCGATCTGCTATTCCGGCGCCAGATCAAGGAGGCCGCCATGAAGCTCGCGATCCTCGCCGCCGCGCTGATGCTGCCGGGCGCAGGCGCTCCTCCGGCCCCTTCGGCCGCGCCGGACGGCGCCAAGCCTCCGGTGGCGGCGGACCGCTTCGATCGCATGAACCTGTACCGGGAGCGGCCCGGTTGCAGGTCGATCCCGGACCAGGTCGCGGGCGAGGACAGGCGCTATGACGGGACGCGGCTGGATCGCTTGCCGCAGGGACGGGCGCTGCTCGCCGTGGAGCGCCAGGTCGACGGCTGCCGCGAAGCCGTGCTGGTCAGCGAGGAACGCCGCCGCCAGCGCCGCTAGCGCCAGCCCGTCGCCTTGCGCTTGCGCATCACCAGCGTCGGCCAGTCGCCGCGGTCGATGCGCTGCCCCGCCATCATCGACTGGCGCCGATAGGCCGCCGCCACCGCGTCCGCCTGATGGCCGAGCAGCCCGGCCAGCACCAGCCGGCCGCCCGGCGCCAGCGCGCCGGCCAGCGCCGGGGCGAGCTCGATCAGCGGCCCGGCGAGGATGTTGGCGACGATGAGGTCGTAGGGCGCGCGCGCCTTGAGGCGCGGATGATCTAGCCCCGGCGCGACGATCAGCTCGAGCTGGCCCCGCGCGCGGCCGGGCCGGACATGGTTGAGCGCGGCATTCTCCGCCGCCACCGCGATCGCCACCGGGTCGATGTCCGACGCCGCTGCTTTGGCCGCGAGCCACAAATGCATGGCGGCGAAGGCGAGCAGGCCGGTGCCGGTGCCGATGTCGGCGAGATTGTGGACGCTCGCGCCGGTCGCCTTGAGCCGGTCGAGCGCGATCAGGCAGCCGGTGGTTGTCTCGTGCTGGCCGGTGCCGAAGGCGCGGCCGGCGTCGATCTCGAAGGCGATCGCGCCCGGCGGCACCTGGTCGCGATGCGCGGGCGTATGCACGAAGAAGCGGCCGGCGCGGATCGGCTCGAGACCGGCCTGGCTCAAGGTCACCCAATCCTCGTCGCCGAGCCGCTCGACCACCGGCTCGGCGCCCGCCCCGCTCGGCGCGAGCCCGCGCAGCAAATCGAGGTCGGCGCGGCCGGGCTCGGCCTCGAAATAGGCATCCATCCGCCACGCCTCGCCGTCCGCCTCGCTGGTCATCAGCACAGGCGGCGCGTCGAGCGCCGCGAACTGGGCGATATCCTCCTTGAGCGCCTCCGCCTCCGCCCTGGTGCAGGGCAGGGTGACCTTCCACGTCATGCGATCAGCGGACAAAGCTCGCCCCATTGACGTCGATCACCGCGCCGGTCGCCGAAGCGGGCGCGTCCACGGCAAGCCAGCGCACCGTTTCGGCGACCTCGTCCGGCGTGGCGGGGCGGCCGAGCGGGAGGTCGCCGAGCCCGGCGAGGCCGCCGCGGCTTTCGATATAGTCCTCGACCATGCCCGTGGCGGTGAAGCCCGGCGTCACCGCATAGGCATAGATGCCCTCGGCGGCATAAGCGCGGGCGATGGTCTTGGTCATCGCCACCATGCCGGCCTTGGACGCGGCATAATGCATATGGTCGGGGCTGTCGCCGCGATAGGCGGCGCGGCTGGCGACGTTGACGATGCGGCCGCCTGTTCCGCGCTCACGGAAATGGAGGATGGCGAACCGGCTGAGCTCGGCCGACGCGATCAAATTGACCCTCAGGGTCCGCTCCCATCGCTCGGTCCAGTCGGCGGCCTCGATCGGCGCGGCCTCGAAAATGCCGGCATTGTTGACCAGCACGTCGATCCGCCCGTCGAGCCGCTCCAGCGCCTCGTTCCACAGCCCCTCGGCGACGCCGGGCTCCGCCAGGTTCGCCGCGATCCGCCCGCCGCCGCCTTGCGTGCTGTGGCCGACGGCGCGGTGGCCTTCGAACGCCCCGAGGATCGCTTCGCCGATGCCGCGGCTCGTGCCGGTGACGAGGATGTGGAGGGGCGTGGTCATGGCGCGCGGATAGAGGGCTTGGCTCGGGAGGAAAACCCCGCACCGTCATGCTGAACTCGATTCAGCATCCATGAACACGGCCTGAGCGTCCTGGAGCCGGTCCGGGTCCATGGGTCCTGACTTTCGTCAGGATGACGCAGCGAACCTACAAATGCTTCGGCTTACGCAGCGAAGCTCTGCACGAAGCGGCCGGCGCTGACCTTGAACCTGGCCATCTCCTCGTCGACCTCGCCGAAGCTCTTCTCGACCTCGTCGATCTCGCTGGCGACATTTTCGGTGTCGGCCCGGATCGCGGCGATCGTCGAGGACATCGAATCGGCGGCCAGAGCGGTCTCGTCGACCGCTGCGGTGATCATCGTCACCGTCTGCGCCTGCATCTCCATCGCCTTGCGGATGCGGTCGGCGCTGACCTGCACCTCCTCGACGGTCGACTGGATCGAATCGTTCGCCTCGACGGTCTGCTTGGTGGCGGATTGGATCGCGGCGATTTTCGCGGTGATGTCATCGGTCGCGCGCGCGGTCTGGCTGGCGAGGCTCTTCACCTCCTGCGCGACCACCGCGAAGCCGCGCCCGGCATCGCCCGCCCGAGCCGCCTCGATGGTCGCGTTGAGCGCGAGCAGATTGGTCTGCCCGGCAATGTCGCGGATCAGCCCGAGGATCGATTCGATCGCCTCGACCTGCGCCGACAGCGCCTGGCTGACCTTGACCGCCTGGCTGGCCTGGTCGCCCGCCCGCGTCGCGACGCCGGCGGCGACCTCGACCTCGCTCCTGGCTTCCTCGATCGCCATGATCAGCCCGGCGGCGGTCTGCGCGGCCTCGCGCATCGCGACCGCGCTCTGCTCGGCGGCGGCGGCGACCTCGCTGGTCTTGCCGAGCATGCCGCGCGCTGCGGCGCTGGCGTCGGCGGCCTGGCCGCGCACCTTGCGCGAGCCCGAGGCATTATGCTCGACGACGCTCATGATCTCCTTGTTGAACTCGGCGCCCTGGGTGGCGCGGCGCTCCTTCTCGGCGGCCTTGCGCAAGCCGTCATAGTGGGAGGAGAAGACGTCGACCTCGAGCAGGGTCGCCTGGGTCAGCGCCTTGCCGAGCCGGGTCAGCCGCTCGGGCTCGCCGGCAAGCGCCTGGATGAGGATGTCATAGGCCTGCTGCGCGCCCGCCGAGATCCCGGCGAAGAGCGTGGTCAGCGAGATGCCGGAGGCGGCGGCGCTGGCGACGTAGGAGCTCGCGGTCGCCACCCAGGCCGGGTCGGCGAGATTGGAATATTTGGCCTCGATATAGGGCGTGACCCGCCGGGTCAGCTCGTCGAGCTTGTCGGCGCCGATCTCGCGGCCGACCTCGTCCGAGCGCGCATATTGGATCCAGAACTGGCGGGAGATGCGGTCGGCCTGAGGCTCGATCAGCGACCAGATCTCGCGGCAATCGGCGATCAGGTCGCCATCCTGGGCGAACAAAGCGATCCGCTCCTTCAGCCCGACATCTCCGCTCCGCCCCGACGCACCCGTCATCGCACTCCGTCCTTTTCGCGCAAAACCATGCCAAGCAGTTAGGGCGCAATTGGTTAAGATGGTGTTAGCCAAAGGCCGCCGCGTTCACCGCCATCACCGCTTCATTGGAACCGATTTCCACCCCTATGCCTCGTCACTCCGGACGGTTTTCGGTGAACTTGACGTGCGAGGGTTCGCCGCGAGTGAACACGCTCCGCCCCACCCCCGCCCTTGCAACCTCCGCCGCCAAGCCTAAAAGCGGGAGCACGTGCAGGGGCCCCCGCGACGCATCGCTTGCGGGGATGGCGGCAGGGGCCCCCGCAAAGTACCACTTTGTGGGGATTCCGGCAGGGGAAGGTTGGTTTCAATGCACCGTAATCCGTCGCGGCCGATGTCGCCTCATCTGACCATCTGGAAATGGGGGCCGCATATGGCGGTCTCGATCCTCCACCGCGTCACCGGCACCGGCCTCGCCACATTGGGCGCGGCGCTGTTCGTCTGGTGGCTGGTCGCTTTGGCCAGCGGGCCGGAGGCCTATCAGGGCTTTTCCGCCTGGCTCGGCTGGATCGCGGGCACGGGCTTCACGCAGGAGCGGGCGGGCCTGCTGCCGTGGCTCTCCTATTTCTTCGGCGCGGCGATCGGCGTCGGCCTGACCTGGGCGGCGTTCCAGCACGCTCTGTCGGGCGTCCGCCACCTCGTCATGGACATCGGTGCCGGCTACGAGCTGCGCACCAACAAATTCTGGGCGATGATGACGATGGCAGGCGCCCTGCTGCTGACCATCGTCACCTGGGGCCTGATCGTCCGGGGGAGGATGTGATGCGGATGGAGACGCCGCTCAAGCGCGTCCGCGGGCTCGGCTCGGCGCGGGCGGGCGCGCATCATTGGTGGCACGAGCGGCTGACCTCGATCGCCACGCTCGTCCTCCTCGTCTGGCTGGCCGTCTCGCTGGTGCGGATGCCGGGCCTCGATCATGCCACGCTCACCCAATGGCTCGCCGCGCCGCTCGCCGCGGTGCCGATGCTGCTGCTGATCGTCTCGGTCTTCTGGCACCTCAAGATGGGCCTCCAGGTCGTGGTCGAGGATTATGTCCATACCGACGGGCCGAAATTGTTCTGGATCACCCTGATCAACTTCCTCAGCCTGTTCGGCGCCGGCCTCGCCATCTTCGCGGTCCTGAAGATCGCGTTGGGGGGCGGGGCGGGCTGAGCGCGGGCGGCGGGCGCTTCATGACCAGATTGCCGTTGAAGTCGTAGGTGAACGCGACGCTTCCCGGGCTATTGGGCTGTCCGGTCCTCGCATATTGGTTGAGCCCGTTGGTTTCATAGGGCCGGGTGGCGTTGTAGGCGCCGGGCCAGGCATAATCGTCGTTCGAGCGCCAGCTGCTGGCGATCTGGACGGCCGGATTGTGGGTGAACACCCAGAACGTTTCGAGCCCGGGGGCGAGATAATGCGACAGGGTGAACAGCCGGCCATCGCCGGTGATCCAATAGCCGGTGGTGGCGCCGGGCCGGCCGAGCGAGAC
>JBKJZJ010000210.1:0-14575 GCA_046715355.1 Allosphingosinicella sp.
CCAGGCGATCTACGAGAAGGACCAGCAGGCGGCCGCCGCGCCGGGCGCCGAAGCGCCCGCGGGCGAAGCGGAGGCCGCGGCCGGCACAGGTGACGAGGAGGTCGTCGACGCCGAATTCTCCGAGGTCGAGGAAGGCAATAAGGGCTGATGATCCCTCCCTCTCCCCATTGGGGAGAGGGCCGGGGAGAGGGGGAGTCTATGAGGATGCGCAGCGTGTGGAACTACCGTCAGCCCCTCTCCCAACCAGTGCCCACCGAGGCTTGGGTCGATCGCGCCCCGCGCGATCTTTCCAATGCCGGGGGCATTGGAAACCCAAGCCTCGGTGGGCACTCCCCAAAGGGGAGAGGGCTAGATGACTGAAGCCGATTATTATTCGCTGCTGCAGGTCGAGCGCACCGCCGATGCGGGGACGATCAAGGCGGCTTATCGCAAGCTCGCCATGGAATGCCATCCGGACCGCAACGGCGGCTGCACCGATGCGGAGGCCAAGTTCAAGGCGCTCTCCGAAGCCTATGAATGCCTGAAGGACCCGCAGAAGCGCGCCGCTTACGACCGGTTCGGCCACGCCGCCTTCCGCAACAGCAATGGCGGCGGCAATGGAGGGGCGCAGGATTTCGGCTCCTTCGCCGACATTTTCGACAATATCTTCGGCGAGTTCATGGGCGGCGCCCAGCAGGGAGGCCGCGGCCGCTCCAACGTCCGCCGCGGCTCGGACCTTCGCTACGATCTCGAAATCGGGCTGGACGACGCCTTTCACGGCCGCCCGGTCGAGCTCCAGGTCGATACTACCGCGCCCTGCGCGCCCTGCCAGGGCTGGGGCGCCAAGGCCGGCACCTCGGCCAGCACCTGCCAGATGTGCGGCGGCCGCGGCCAGGTCCGCGCGCGCCAGGGCTTCTTCGTGGTCGAGCAGACCTGCCCGACCTGCCGCGGCGTCGGCGAGACCATCGCCGATCCCTGCCCCGCCTGCCGCGGCGAGGGCCGGGTCGAGAAGCGCAAGGCGCTCAAGGTCGATATCCCCGCCGGCGTCGACGAGGGCACCCGCATCCGCCTCGCCGGCGAAGGCGAGGCGGGCGTGCGCGGCGGCCCGGCCGGCGACCTCTACATCTTCATTCACCTGAAGCGGCACGACATCTTCCAGCGCGAGGGCACCACCCTGTTCGCGCGCTGCCCGGTCAGCTTCACCACCGCCGCCCTGGGCGGCACGATCGAGGTGCCCGGGCTCGACAGGCAGGCGCACGAGATCCGCATCCCCGCCGGCATCCAGTCGGGCAAGCAACTGCGCCAGCGCGGCGCCGGCATGCCGAGCATGAACGGCCGCGGCCGCGGCGACATGGTCATCCAGATCGAGGTCGAGACCCCGACCAAATTGAACGCCAAACAGCGCGAGATCCTGGAGCAGTTCCGCGACACCGAGACGGGCGAGGAATGCCCGAACTCGAAGGGCTTCTTCCAGAAGATCAAGACGGTGCTGGGCGGCTAGGGCCGCGCCGGGATCGCCAATCCCCGCTGCACCGCCGGCCGCGCGAGGCCGCGCTCCAGCCAGGCCGGGACGTTCCTCAGGCCGTCATAATCGACCAGCTCCCGCGCATCGTAAAAGGTGATCAGGTTCCGCACCCAGCCTAGACTGGCGATGTCGGCGATCGAATATTCGTCCATGATCCAGTCGCGGCCTTCGAGCCGGGTCTCGAGCACGCCCAGCAGCCGCTTCGACTCCGCGACGTAGCGCTGGAGCGGGCGCTTGTCCTCCCACTCCCGCCCCGCGAATTTGTTGAAGAAGCCGACCTGGCCGAACATCGGCCCCAGCCCGCCCATCTGCCACATCACCCACTGAATCGTCCGGTAGCGGTCGGCGGGATCGGCGGAGAGGAAGCGGCCCGTCTTCTCTGCGAGATAGATCAGGATCGCGCCCGATTCGAACAGGCCGAGCGGCTCACCGCCGGGCCCGTCGGGATCGACGATCGCCGGGATCTTGCCATTGGGGTTGAGCGAGAGGAATTCGGGGGTCCAGGTCTGGTTCTCGCCGATGTTGATGAAATGCGGTTCGTAGGGAAGGCCGGTCTCCTCGAGCATGATCGAGACCTTGACTCCGTTCGGCGTCGGCACCGAATAGAGCTGGAGCCGGTCGGGATGCTGCGCGGGCCAGCGCGCCGTGATCGGATAGTGCGACAGGTCGGCCATGAAACTCTCCTCGACAGAGGCTCAAGATAGGGCATTATCGAGCGCGCAAAAGGGGAACGTCATGCGCCTTATTCTCACCGCCTCGCTCCTGCTCGCCGCCGCGCCGGCCTTGGCCCACCAGCCCCCGCCGCCCGGCGAGATCCGCGTCGAGCGGATCGCGCCCGGCGTCGCCGTCCTGTTCGGCCGCGGCGGCAATATCGGAATCTCCTACGGTGACGACGGCAGCATCCTGATCGACGATCAATATGCGCCGGCGACCGCGCGCGTCGTCGCGGCGGTCGCGACGCTCGATCCCGATCCGATCCGCTATGTGATCAACACCCACTGGCATGGCGACCATAGCGGCGGGAACGAGAATCTCGGCCGCGCCGGCACGGTCATCGTCGCCCACGCCAATGTCCGCCGCAGGATGTCGATGGCGCAGGTCGTGCGCGGCGAGGCGGTGCCGGCCTCGCCCGGCGGCGCGCTGCCGGTGATCACCTTCAGCGAGACCCTCACCTTCCACCTCAACGGCGATCATATCCGCGCGGTTCACGTCCACGACGCCCATACCGATGGCGATTCGCTGATCTACTGGGAGCGGGCCAACGTGCTGCACATGGGCGACACCTATTTCAACGGCATGCTGCCCTTCATCGATCTCGATTCGGGCGGCTCGATCGACGGCACCATCGCCGCCGTGGAGGTTGGCCTCCGCCTCGCCAACGAGGAAACGCGGATCATTCCCGGCCACGGCCCGATGGCGCGGCGCGCCGACCTCCAACGCTACCGCGACATGCTGGTCGCCCTGCGCGACGGGGTCCGCCGGAGGATCGCCGCGGGCCGCACGCTGGATCAGATCAAGGCCGAGCGCCTCGCCGACCGCTACGGCCCGCCCGACGGCTTCATCTCGCCCGATGCGCTGATCGAGACGATCCACCGCAGCCTCACCCGCCCGCGCGCGGCGCATCACTAGCCCTCGCCGAACACCCGTTCGAAGATCGTGTCGACATGCTTGAGATGGTGGTCGAGGTCGAATTGCGCCTCGATCTCGGCGGGCGATAGCAGGGCCGCCACCTCCGGGTCGGCCTTGAGCAATTCCAGGAGCGACAGCGCCCCATCCGACTCCCAGACCTTCATCGCTTCGCGCTGGACGAGCGCGTAGGCCTGCTCGCGGCCGGCGCCGGCCTGGGTGAGCGCGAGCAGAACCCGCTGCGAATGGACGAGGCCGCCCATGCGGTCGAGATTCTTCCGCATCCGCTCGGGATAGACCAGCAATTTGTCGATCAGGCCGGTAAGGCGGGCGAGGGCGAAATCCAGCGTGATGGTGGCGTCGGGGCCGATATAGCGCTCGACCGAGCTGTGCGAAATGTCGCGCTCGTGCCAGAGCGCGACATTCTCCAGCGCCGGGGTGACATAGGAGCGCACCATGCGGGCAAGGCCGGTCAAATTCTCGGCTAACACCGGGTTGCGCTTGTGCGGCATGGCCGAGCTGCCCTTCTGGCCGGCCGCGAAATATTCCTCCGCCTCGAGCACCTCGGTGCGCTGCAGGTGGCGGATTTCGGTCGCCAGCCGCTCGACCGAGGCGGCGATCACGCCCAAAGTCGCGAAGAACATGGCATGGCGGTCGCGCGGGATGACCTGGGTGGAGACGGGCTCGATCGCGAGGCCCAGCTTCGCGGCGACATGCGCCTCGACGCGCGGATCGACATTGGCGAAGGTGCCGACCGCGCCCGAAATCGCGCAGGTGGCGATGTCGTCGCGCGCGGCCAGGAGGCGGGCGCGATTGCGGGCGAATTCCGCATAAGCCTGCGCCAGCTTCAGCCCGAAGGTGACCGGCTCGGCGTGGATGCCGTGGCTGCGGCCGATGGTCGGGGTCATTTTGTGCTCGAAGGCGCGGCGCTTCAGCACCGCCAGCAAATCGTCGAGGTCGGCGATGAGGATGTCGGCGGCTTGGGCGAGCTGCACGGCGAGGCAGGTGTCGAGCACGTCGGAGCTGGTCATCCCCTGGTGGAGGAAGCGCGCCTCCGGCCCGATCCGCTCGGCGGCCCAGGTCAGGAAGGCGATCACGTCATGTTTGGTGACCGCCTCGATCGCGTCGATCGCGGCGACGTCGATTTCGGGCTTCGTCGCCCACCAGTCCCAAACCTTGGCGGCGGCCTCCTTGGGCACCACCCCCAGCTCCGCCATCGCGTCGAGCGCATGCGCCTCGATCTCGAACCAGATGCGGTAGCGCGTCTCGGGCTCCCAGATCGCGGTCATCTCTGGGCGGGCGTAGCGGGGGATCATAAGCGGCGCCTAGCAACGGCGGGGGCAGGGCGCAACGCGGCGCTTCTTCCGGCTCAGCCGAGGCCCCAGCGGTAGCGCCCGGTGATCGGCGAGGCGGTGAGCCCTTCTTCCTCGCGCGCGCCCGCGCCGATATTGTGGAGGATCAGCCAGCCGCCGGGCCCGCGCCGGTCCGAGACCAGGCCGATATGGGGGCTGCGATCGTCGACCAGCGAGGTGAAGATGTCGCCGGGCCGCCAGCCCGCGGCGCCCCGCGGGATCGGCAGCGCCGCGCCCCGGCGCGAGAGGAAGGTCGCCAGGTTCGGCACGCGGCGATGGTCGATATTGGAATCGGGACGGCTGAGGCCCCAGCGCCTCGGATAGGCGCCGAACGCGGCGCGCATGTCCGCATTGACCAGCGCCTGCAAATCCATGCCGAACGCGTCGCGATAGGCGCGGACGACCACGTCGGTGCAGGTCCCCCGCTCGCGCGGCACGTCGCCATTGGGGAAGGGGAGTCTGGCATAAGCGGCGTCGTAGCGGATCGTGACGCCGATCTGCGCCCGCGCGGCCGCGAGCAGCCGCCTCACCTTTTCCGGCTGGTTCCCGTCGATTTCGACGCTGCCGGGCCGGCCCGGGCCGCAGCCGGCCAGGACGAGGCCCGCGCCCGCGCCAAGCATCAACGACCTGCGATCGAGGTTCATCATGCGGACACCATAACTCACCCATCCTGGTCCGGCCACGCCGCAACCGGCGATTTGAACGATCGATCAAATGGCTTGACAATGACTTGATCGATCGTTCAACTCGGCGCCGAAAGGATGCATCCATGTCGCTTCTCGCCGCGCTGATGATGTTGAGCTCGATGACGTCGGTGGCGGTCATCGATCCTGTCGTCGAAGCCGCGCCCGGCGGTGCGAACGCCGCCCTCTATTTCGTGATCCGCAATTCGAGCGGCACCGAAGACCGGCTCGTCGGCGTCACCTGCGACTGCGCCGAGCGGGTCGAGATCCACAACATGGTCGGCGCGGGCAGCGGCCGGCGGATGGATGTCGAGCCGTCGCTCGCCATGCCGCCGTCACGGCTGGTGGAGGTCGCGCCCGGCGGGTCCCGCCATCTGATGCTGATCGGCCTCAGGCGGCCGCTGGTCGTCGGGCAATCGGTGTCGATGACCTTCCGCTTCGCCCGCGGCGGCGACGACACGCGCGACGTGTCGGTGGTCGCGGACAGCCGCGCCGCCTGGGCTTCCGCGCTGGCCCGGCCCCGGCCGCCGCGGCTGGCGGCGATGGCCTTCCTCGCCGGGTCGTGCTGGCGCGGCACCTTCCCGGACGGCCGCCGGACCGACACCCATTGCTTCTCACCCATCTACGAGGGCAATTTCCTGCAGGACCATCATTTCGTCGAAGGCGCGCCGACGCCTTATTCGGGGTACAGCCTCTATCATTATGACGTGATGGGCCGGTCGATCACCTATCAGTATCGCGCGTCGGACGGGTCGGTGAGCGGCGGCGTCGCCAGGCCGACCGCGGGCGGCCTCTCCTTCCCCGCCGAGAGCCATCGTACGCCCGACGGCCGCCAGACCACGATCCGCAGCTCCTGGACCCGCGACGGCGCCGACGCCTATGTCGTCCTCGCCGAAGCCCGGCGCGGCGGGCGCTGGCGCGAGCTGTGGCGGATGCGCATGGTCCGCACCGGCCCGACGCCGCCCTAGATCAGCCCCTCGCTCAAGCGCTAGTTCAGCAGGTGCGCTACCTCGCGGCTGGTGGCCATTCCAACTAGGGAAGCGCTTCTCGGCGTTCGTATGCGAGCTTGAAGAGTTTCTTGAGCGGCTCAGCTTTCCCTTTCAGGTCAGCGGGCACCAGCCGCAAGTTGTAGCGAATCCAACGGGCGCTGTACTCTAAGGTGTCCAACCCAGCCTCCTCAATGAGCTGGTCAATGTCGTCGCTCTGCGGGAGCTTCACCTCCACGTTGAGCGTCGATTTCTTTGGCCGGAATGCGAGAAAATTGTAGGCTTGGCCGTCGCGAGCGATGCCGATGTAATGCTTGTTCAGCTTGAGGTTAAGCGATGGGTCAAACTCCCGTACCCATTCTAGGCACTGGTCGACCATCGCCAAAGTGGGCTTGCTGGCCTTCTTCTCCCAATAAGGCCGGTCGGCGGGTGCGGCTTCTGCGTCCTCATCCTCATCAACAGGCCCGCGGCGAACCTCGTCCAATACGCGGGTGAATACGAGCGTCGTTTTGCCGGCAATCCTCAAGCCCTGCATCTGCAGCGCGATCAGCGGGACTACGCCGTTGAACAGCGAAATCACGTTGTGGAAGCGGCTGGTGATGTCCTCCGCAATGATGACAGCGCAGTGGTCGTACTGGGGATACCGCCTCTTTTCGATGTCCCAGTATTCGATCGTGCGGATAATGTGCTCTGAGTCCGTGGATCCAAGCTGCAGCTCAACCTCATATCGGCGGCGCGACACTGGGTCCTGCAAGAGGAGGTCCAGCCTGCCTGCCCTAGGCTGGAGCCGCTCCTTTTGCCGAAGCTCCAGCTCTCCAAGACCGAGGATCGAAGGGTCTTCGGCGATAAGGTCTTGGACCCATTTCTCGGTCAGTTCGGGATGCGCCTTCAACGACAGGCGCTCTGCTCGCTCGTAATTGACCACGTTGCCTCCCCAAGTCTCCATCAGGCTATTCTGATGCCGTGATCCTGTACAGCGGGCCAAACTACCACATCGTCAGGCTCCGCATGTTGTAGATGCACATTGACAGGGAGGAGAGCCTGTAACTCAGTCCGCCAGCGGTCCTGATTGAAGAAGGCCACGGTGTAAGCGGTTTCGTTGCCGTTGGCGGCGGTCGTGAATGCGATGTCCAGATCGCTGTCGGGCTTTGCCGTACCCTTAGCCCGAGAGCCAAAGAACCAAACGCCTGTAACCAGCAGCTCCCCCGCCGCCCATGCGACTACTCTGGCTCGCCATTCGTCCGGCAGTTGTTTCGCAATCATCGCATCCAATTTTCAATCCACCAGAGCCGCAGAAAGGATCGACAAACCGACTCGCACCAGGGCGAAAACTCGTTCGCTGTTGCTCAACGAATCGTCCTCAGGAAGCCGTCACTAGACCACTACCGTTTTTCAGAAAGTAGAGGTAAAAGCGCGGCTAGTGGACAGATAGACGTGACGCTGTCGCCCTTTTGGAAGGGGCCAACAGTCCGCCAGGAGACGTCCATCTGTCCACTCCCTCCCTCATCTTGGATGACAAGGTCGGGTGCCGCTGACCCGCATTGTACGCCTGGCCAGCCGGGGCCGCCAAGCGATTTGATAGTCAATAATGTCGCAACTGAGAGCGCTTCTGTGAGCGTTTCCACAGTGTTATTATTATTCAAATCCCCAGTGCAATTGATTGCACTCAGGAATCTAGCACCCTGGTTCGCTTCACGCAGAACACGTCTCAGCTCCGCTCGCAATCAGATCAGCCCCTCCGCCCTCAGGCTCTTATGCCCCGAGGCCCCGACGATGATGTGGTCGTGCAGCGTGACCTTCAAATGCCGGCCCGCCTCGGCGAGGTCGCGGGTCAGGCGGATGTCCTGCTGGCTGGGCGAGGGGTCGCCGGAGGGATGGTTGTGGACGACGATGATCGCGGTGGCGTGGAGATCGAGCGCGCGGCGCATGATCTCGCGGATATAGACCGCCGATTCGTCGATCGAGCCCTCCCACATCGTCTCGTTGGCGATCAGCACGTTCTTTGAATTGAGGAAGAGCACGCGCACCCGCTCGACCGGCAGATGCGCCATGTCCGCGCGCAGATAGTCGAGCAGGGCCTGCCAGGAGGCGAGCACCGGCCGGTCCTTGATCCCCTTCTCGAGCAGGCGCAGCGCCGAGGCCTGCGCGATCTTGAGCGCCGCCACCGCGCTTTCGCTGATCTCGCCGACCCGCGCGATCGCCGCCGCGTCCGCCGCCAGCAGCCCGCCAAAGCCGCCGAACTCGTCGATCAGCTTCTTGGCGAGCGGCTTGGTGTCGCGGCGCGGGATCGCCAGCGCGAGCAGATATTCGACCAGCTCGTGGTCGAGCAAAGCGTCGGGCCCGCCCTCGAACAGGCGCCGGCGCAGCCGGGCGCGGTGCCCGCTGCCGTCGGCCGAAGCGTCAGCCATGCCGTCCGCCGGCCGCGGCGGGCAGGCAGGTCCGGTTGCGCCCGCGCTCGCCCGGCACGCCGAACGCGACCCGGTAGCGCCGCTTCATGGTTCCGATCATCTCGGCGCTGACCGGGAAGGACACCCGATATTCGGCCGGCGCGTCGGGATCGGCGGCGCGAGTCGCGGTCAGGCCGACGGTGGCGCGCATGCCCAATATCCGGCCGCGCCCGTTGCAAGTCATGGCGACCGTCTGCTCCTCGACGTCGGGGCAGACGATCTTGTAGTCCGGCTCGCCGCGCCGGGCGCGGACCGCACCGGTCAACGCGCTGCAGAAGGATTGCTGGACCGCCCTGATGCCGCGAACCGGGCTCCAGAACAGACTGGTGTCGAACGTCTCGGCGTGGAAAAGGTCGATCAGCTGGAGCCGCTCGCCGTTGCGCGGGTCGTAGAGCAAGGTCCGCTCCCGCACCGCGCCGTCGCTATTCTCGGGCCCGGACAAGGCGATCAGCTCCGGCAGCTCCGCGTCGAGCCGGTAGGAGCCCTCGTAGCGCAGCGGCACGGTGACCGGCTCGTTGGCCGCGATCGCGGCGAGCTCGGCCTCCTCGCGCGCCGCCTCGGCCTCCAGCATCGCGTGGAGCGCGGGCAGGCGGGTCACCGCCGCCGGATAATCGAAACGGAAGCGGTAATCCGCCGTGCTCCGCTCGATGCAGATGGTGGCCGCCGGGCAAGGCGCGCCCGGCTTGCCCTGGGCGGCGGCGGAGGCGGGCGCGAGCGCGGCGAAAAACAGGAGGGCCTTCAACATCGCGCCTAGCTATCGTGCCCGGCCCGCCGACGCCAGCATGGTTCGCATGATGCAGCGCAACATGGGTGTGTTGACTTGCCCCAAGCCGCTTCCTAAAGGAACCGCGCCTTGGCGGGTTCGTTCGCCGGCATGTCCCACGCCCTTTGTGCACGCGCGCTTGATTCGAGCGTGCGGCGGCACACAGAAAGGACGGCATGGCGGAAGACGGACCCTGGCAGGACCCGAAGTCTCCCCAGGATGCGCGGCTGGCCTCGCTCGACGAGCGGCTCGCCAGGGCGCAGGCCGAGGAGGCGGCGCGGACCGGCGGGGGCGGGACGGGTGCGGCGCCCTATTACAGGTCGCCGGCCTATCGCGTGCTCTCGGTGCTGATCGGTTATCCGCTCGGCTGCGCGTTGATCGGCGTTGCGATCGACCGTTTCGCCGGAACCAGGGCGGCGTGGGTGGTGATGCTGTTCGTCGGTTTCGGCGTCGCCATGTGGGAAGTGTGGAAGATTTCTAAGCAGGCCCCGAAGGGCTGAGGGAAGCGACTAAGTGGCGGCCGAATCCAAGATCGACCCGATGCACCAGTTCCAGATCCAGCCCATAGCGGGCAGTCTGGACGGGAGCCCGTTCGTCTTCACCAACAGCGCGATGTGGATGCTGGTCGTGCTCGCTTTGATCTGGCTGTTCATGGTCGGCGGGATGAAGCGCCAGCTCGTCCCCGGCCGCTGGCAGGTCGCGGTCGAGGGTGTCACCAATTTCATAACCTCGATGCTCGCGACCAATGTCGGGCCGGAGGGGCGCAAGTATGTGCCCTGGGTGTTCACCGTCTTCATGTTCATCCTGTTCGCGAACCTGCTCGGCATGATGCCCTTCGCGATCGTCCCCGGCGCGCATCCGTTCACCGTCACCAGCCAGTTCACCGTCACCGGGGTGATGGCGATCATCAGCTTCGGCATCGTGCTCGCCACCGGTTTCTGGCGGCACAAGCTCCATTTCTTCTCCTTGTTCGTGCCCAAGGACACGCCTTTCGCGCTCAAATTGCTGATCGTGCCGATCGAGTTCGTCTCGTTCATGGTGCGGCCGTTCAGCCTGGCGCTGCGACTGTTCGTGGCGATGATCGCCGGCCATATCCTGGTCGAGGTGTTCGGCAGCTTCGTGGTCGGCGGCATCAACGCGGGCGGCGTCATGGGGCCGGCGATCAGCCTCTTGTCCTTCGTCTTCATCATCGGCGTGATGGCGCTGGAGCTGCTCGTCTGCGCGATCCAGGCCTATGTCTTCGCCCTCCTGACCTCGCTCTACATCAACGATGCGGTCAACCTTCACTAGCCTTCCCAACGCTTTCACAAAGGAGTTAATCATGGACCTCGAAGCAGCAAAAGTGATCGGCGCGGGCCTCGCCGCGATCGGCGTCGGCGCCGCCGCCATCGGCGTCGGCAACGTCTTCGGCTCGTTCCTCGAGAGCGCGATCCGCAACCCGGCGGCCGCCGACGGCCAGCAGGGCCGGCTGTTCATCGGCTTCGCCGCCGCCGAGCTGCTCGGCCTGATCGCCTTCGCCGTCGCGATGATCATCCTCTACGCCGTCTAGGCTCGGAACGGGGACAGTTGCGCGCAACTGTCCCCATCGCAGAGGACGATAATGCCGCAGATCAATCAGCTCGCGCTGGTCGCCACCTCGCAGCTCTTCTGGCTGCTGCTGGTGCTCGCGCTCCTCTATTTCGGCATCGGCAAGCTGATGCTGCCGAAGATCCAGTCGACGGTCGAGGCGCGCGACAAGCGCATCGCCGACGATCTCGCCGCCGCGCAGGCGGCGCGCGCGGCCGCCGACGAGACCGAGGCCGCCTATCGCGCGCGGATCGACGAGAGCCGCGGCGAGGCGCTCAAGGTGGCGGCCGCGGCCAAGGCCTCGAGCGCCAGGGCGACCGAGGAGCGGATGCAGGCCGCCAATGCCGAGAATCAGGCGATTGTCGAAGCGGCCGAGGCGCGGATCCGCGCGGCGACTGAGGCGGCTCTGGCCGAGATCGAGGGCGTCGCCGCCGAAGCGGCGCAGGACATGGTGAAAAGGCTGGCCGGCGTCTCGGTCAGCGCCGGCGAGGCGGGCAAGGCCGTGAAGGCGGCGATGGCCCATGGCTGAGCATCCTCCCGCCGCCGCCAACGCGGCCCACGCGCCGGCCGCGGGCGAAGGCAATCATGCCTCGACCCAGGCCCATGGCGGCCCGGCCGAGCATCATGCAGAGCCGAGCGCGCTCGGGCTGACCGCCCCGGCCTGGATCGCGCTGGCGATGATCGCGGTCTTCGCCATCCTGATCTGGAAGCGCGTGCCGTCGCTGATCGGCGCCGCGCTCGACAAGAAGATCGCCGGCATTCGCGAGCAGCTGGACGAAGCCGCGCAGCTGCGCGCCGAGGCCGAGGCGCTCAAGGCCGAATATGAAGCGAGGGCCGCGCAGGCCGGCGCCGAGGCCGCGACGATGATCGAACGCGCCCGCGCCGAAGCCGATTCGATCGTCTCCAAGGCCGAGGCGGACGCCGCCGCTCTGGTCGAGCGCCGCACCCGCATGGCCGAGGACAAGATCGCCGCAGCCGAGCGCGCCGCGGTCGACGAGGTCAAGGCGAAGGCGGCCCAGGCGGCCACCGCCGCCGCCGAAAGCCTGATCCGCGACAAGCTCGACGCCGCCGCCGACAAGGCCATGGTCGACGCGACCATCGCGGAATTGGGCAAGCCGCGCTGACGCCTATTTCGCCGGCGCCCGCTTGCGCCACGCCCATTGAAGGGCCCGCTCGAGCCATTCGTCCGAGACGGCTCCGAGCTTCACCATGGTCGAGCCGCCGCGCCCCCAGGCCCCGGCCGCCGGCTTGAACGCGTCCGGCGCGGCCTCCATCGCCAGCTCCTGCTGCTCGGGAAGCAATCCGACCATGCCCCATTCATCGCTCGGCGCGCCGAGCGTGGCGAAGATCTTGCCGCCCACGCGGAAATCGGGGTGACCCATATGGGCGCGCTCCTCGGCGCCCGGGAAGGCGAGGGCGATGCGGCGGAAATCCTCGGCGCCGGCCATGGCCTGAGGCTAGCACTTCCAATGTAGGAATTCATCTGCTCCAAGCCCGCGATGGTCCGCTTGCCATGCCTCTCCCCCATTCCCGGCCGCAAATCCCGTTCGAAGGTGAGATTTTTTCTTCTCTTGGGAGCCGAACCTTCGAACCTTCCGATCCCCCGGACCCCGCATATGGCATGTGTCGGTATTGTCAGCTTATGGCCGTTCGCCGTCCCGCGCCCTAGATTGCTGCCGTGCCCCAGCCGCCCGATTCCCCCGATCGCTTCAGCGAGGAGAAGGCCTCCTACACGCTGCGCGGCGCGGGCGCGCCCGATCTCGAGGCGGGGATCGCGGCGATCCGGGCGGTGGTGAAGTCGCTGCCGGTGCGGCCGGGCGTCTATCGGATGCTCGATGCGCGCGGCGACGTGCTCTATGTCGGCAAGGCGCGGGCGCTGAAGCACCGGGTCAACGCCTACACCCAGGTCGCGCGGCAGACGAAAAGGCTGCTGCGGATGATCGCCCAGACGCGCTCGATGCAGATCGTCACCACCCATTCGGAAGCCGAGGCGCTGCTGCTCGAGGCGCAGCTGATCAAGCGCTACCGGCCGCCCTACAACGTGCTGCTGCGCGACGACAAAAGCTTTCCCTTCATCCTGCTGCGCGAGGATCACTTGTTTCCGCGCGTCCAGCTCCATCGCGGCGCGCGGCGCCATAAGGGGCAATATTACGGGCCCTTCGCGAGCGCCGGCTCGGTCCGCAACACGCTCAATTCGCTGCAGAAATTGTTCCTGCTGAGAAGCTGTACCGACAGCTTCTTCGCCAATCGGACTCGCCCCTGCCTGCTCCACCAGATCCGCCGCTGCAGCGCGCCCTGCGTCGGCCGGGTCGATGAGGCCGGCTATGCCGAGCTGGTCCGCGACGCCAAGGATTTCCTCGGCGGCCGCTCGACCAAGATCCAGCAGAAGCTGCAGGCGCTGATGAGCGACGCGTCCGACGCGATGAACTTCGAGCTGGCGGCGGTCTATCGCGACCGGCTGCGCGCGCTCACCTACGTCCAGGGCAGCCAGGCGATCCATGCGGAGAAGCTCGGCGATGCCGACCTGTTCGCTTTGGCCTGCAAGGGCGGGACGATGTGCATCCAGGCCTTCTTCATCCGCGGCGGCCAGAATTGGGGGCATCGCAGCTTCTTCCCGGCCCATACCAACGATGTGCCGGAAGCGGAGGTGCTGCAGAGCTTCCTGGTCCAGTTCTACGAGGAGGTGCCGCCGCCGCGCCTGATCCTGACCGATCGGGCAGTGCCCGAGAACGATCTTCTGGTCGAAGCCCTATCGGAACGCGCTGAGCGCAAGGTTGTGCTCAAGACCCCCCAGCGCGGCGACCAGGCGAGGATGATCCGCCAGGCCGCGCGCAATGCCGAAGAGGAGCTCGACCGCCGCCTCGCCGAAACCTCGACCCAGGCGCGCAACCTGCGCGAGCTCGCCGAAACTTTCGAGCTGGCCGAGCCCCCGCAGCGGATCGAGGTCTACGACAACAGCCACGTCATGGGCACCAATGCGGTCGGCGCGATGATCGTCGCGGGACAGGAGGGCTTCCGCAAGAACCAGTATCGCAAGTTCAACATCAAGCGGCCCGAAACCGCGCCCGGCGACGATTTCGCGATGATGCGCGAGGTGCTCGGCCGCCGCTTCGCCCGGCTCGAGAAGGAGGATCCCGACCGCTCCAGGGGCGATTGGCCGGACCTGCTCTTGATCGACGGCGGCAAGGGCCAGCTCTCGGCGGTTTGCGCGGTGCTGGAGGAAGCCGGCGTGCACGACGTGCCGGTGGTCGCGGTCTCCAAGGGCCCCGACCGCAATGCCGGGCGCGAGACCTTCCATCTGCCGGGCGGGCGCGAGATCACGATGCCGCCCAATTCGCCCTTGCTCTTCTACCTGCAGCGGCTGCGCGACGAGGCTCACCGCTTCGCCATCGGCGCCCACCGGGCCAAGCGCGCCAAGAGCTTCACCGCCTCACCCCTCGACGACGTCCCCGGCATCGGCCCGGGCCGCAAGCGCGCCTTGCTGATGCATTTCGGCACGGCGCGCGCGGTGCGCAACGCCGCGCTCGAGGATATCGAGAAGGTCCCCGGAATCTCCGGCACCACCGCGCGCGGCATCTACGATTATTTCCACCCGGGGGGATGAGGATGCAGGTCGAGCAATACACGGCTGCGCTCCCTCTCCCCAGG
>JBKJZJ010000211.1:0-5592 GCA_046715355.1 Allosphingosinicella sp.
ATTTGACGAGATGGCCGGGCGACAGCCGCTTCGCCAGCGTCGAAAAGCCGGCGAGATCGACGAATATCGCGGTCAGGTCCGAGAAGCTGTCGGCGACCGCCTCGCCCGCTCTGAGTCTCGCAGCGACCTCCTGCGGCAGCACGTTATAGAGCAATTCCTCGGTCTTCGCTCGCTCGGCCTCGAGCGCCATGTTGGCGGCGAAGACCTTGCGCGCGCGCCGGTCGACGTCCCAGTTGAAGTAGAGCGCGAAGACGAAGAAGGTGGAGAAATTGGTGAGCGTGTAGACGCGGCTGATGTCGGGAATGCCGGGCCGCGTCATCAGCCAGGCCGCGAACAGGGCGATGAGGACCAGCGACCAGCCCAGATAGAGGCGGAAGGTGCCGGCGAAGCCGACGCTGGCGAACACCATCAATATCGCCAGCTGAACCATCACCATGACGTGCGGCGGAAAGCCGGTATAGGCCGAGAGCCCCGCCAGCACGGCCGCCAGCCAGGTCATCGCCGCCCCCATCACGACGAAGACGGGCAGGTCGATCCACGGAACCTCGCGGTAGAAACGCGTCTTTGATAGCGCGAACAATCCGGCCATCGCGGCGATCAAGGCGCCCGCCGCCATATTGTAGGCGATCACGCCTGAGGGCGGGAAATGCATCGGGTTGAGCCCGACATAGGAGAGCAGGGTCAGCGCCGCGATCACGATCAGCGCGCGGATCGCATAACCGCGCTCCACCCGCTCGGCGCGCAGGAAGGCGCGCTCCGTCTCGGGATCGTCGAACCGCTGCAGGAAGGCGCTCATCGAGCGCGGAGGCTAAGGGGCTTGCGGGCCCGAGTCCATGAGCGTCGCCGCCCCAAGGGACCCTAGAAGTCGTTCTTGCCGAAGCGGGCCACGCCCTGGTTCATTCCCGGCGGATCGAGCACGGCCAGATCAAGGTCCACCGGCTCGCCGATCCAGTGCGCCAGGTTCGTCGAAATTACGGGGACACTATACTTAATTGCGTAAGCGAAGTAATTGAATTAAGTATAGTGTCCCCGTAATTCAAGCCCTAGAAGTCGGTCTTGCCGAAGCGGGCCACACCCTGGTTCTTCCCCGGCGGATCGAGCACGGCCAGATCGAGGTCCACCGGCTCGCCGATCCAGCGCGCCAGGTTCGTGTGATCGGCCAGGTCGTCGTCGGTGAGCGGATGAACCAGCGCCCGCAGGCCCGAAGCCTCGATCGCCGAGATCACGCCGGGCAGCGATGCTTCGCGGAAATGGACTTCGTATTGAGCGATCGGGTGCGGCCCGGCTTTTCCGTCGGTCAGCCGCCCGACGAAGAGGATATGCGGGTCGCTCCCGGCCGCGCTCAGGCGGGCGAATCGGTCGCGCAGGGCCTCGGCGGCCGGGCGCTGCTCGGCCGAATAATAGATATGGGCATGATAGGGCGCATCCGGGTCGGTCATCGACTTGTTCCCCCGTTCCAATTCCTAGCCGCCATATTCCGCCGCCGCCGCTTCCTTCAGCGCCTGCATCGCCAGCTTCCAGGGGAAGGGGCCGTGGCTGATCCGGGCGACGCCGGTGGCGGCGATGGCGGCGGCTGGCGGAGTGCCGGGCCAGGCCATGAAATTGACCGGCAGCGGCGAGGCGGCGCAGAGCTTTTCGAGCAGGGCGAGGTCGGCGAGGCCCGGCGCGAAGAAGCCGCTGGCGCCCGCTTCGGAATAAGCCTCGGCGCGCTCCAATGCCGCTTCCACCTTGGCCGCGTCATGGTCGCGGCTCTTGAGGAAGATGTCGGTGCGCGCGTTGATGAAGAAGTCCGCGCCGACGGCGGCCCGCGCCGCGGCGATCCGCCCGGCCTGGACGGCGATCGCATGCAGGCCCTCGCCGCCGACCACCTGGTCCTCGAAATTGCAGCCGACCGCGCCGGTCGCGGCGAGCCTCGCCATGTTCGCGGCGACGCCTTCCGGGGCCACGGCATAGGCACCTTCGAAGTCGATCGTCACCGGCAGGCCGACCGCCGCGACCACCCGTTCGGCATTGGCGAGCGCGAGCGTCAGCGGCAGCGACTCGGCATCGTCATAGCCATGGGCCTGGGCGACCGACGCGCTGCCGGTGGCGATCGCCTTCGCGCCGGCCTCGGCGATCACCCTGGCGCTGCCCGCGTCCCAGGCATTGTAGAGGATGAGCGGATCGCCGGGGACGTGGAGCGAGGCGAAAGCGCGGAACTTGGTGGCTTGGGTCATGGCGCCTCCTACGCAGCGCGCGGGCGCCGTGGCATCCCGATTCTTGCGGTCAACAAAACCTAGTGGACGAACCTGGCCACCACGTCGCGATAGGAGCGCGACACCTTCACCTGCGCGCCCGAATCCAGCACCAGGAAGCATTCGCCGTTGGTGTGCGGCTTGACCTGGCGGACCTGGTCGAGATTGACGATGGTCGAACGGTGGACGCGCTGGAAGCGGCGCGGGTCGAGGCGCTTTTCCAGGTCCTTCATCGTCTCCCTGAGGATCAGCGTGTTGTCGCCCGTGTAGATGCACATATAGTCGCCGGCGGCGTCGATCTTCTCGATGCTGTCGACGTCGACGCGGAAGATCTGGCCGCGGTCCTTGATGTTGATCAGTTTCTCGTAGCGGTTGGAAGAGTGGGCGTCCTCGACCCCCTCGACATTCTCGGCCGCTTCGGGCGCGACCTCGGCGAGCACCTCCTTCAGCGCCGCCACCTCCTCGACCCCGCGCTTCTCGGCGAGGCGGACGCGGACCCGCTCGAGCGTGTCGGCGAGCCGCGCCTCGTCGACCGGCTTCATCAGATAGTCGACCGCGTCCGCCTCGAAGGCGCGCAGCGCATGGTCGCCATAGGCGGTCACGAAGACGAACAAGGGCGGCTCGACCTCCATCAGGCCCTGGATCACCGAAAAGCCGTCGAACCCCGGCATCTGAATGTCGAGGAAGACGAGATCGGGCTTGTGCGTCTTGATCGATCTGATCGCCTCGCGGCCGTTGGAGCAGGTGTCGATGATCTCGACATCCTCATGCGGCTCGAGCCTCAATTGCAGCCCCTGGATGGCGAGCGGCTCGTCGTCGACCAGGATGGTGCGAATGGTCATTTCGGGTCCTCGGTTTCGGTTTCGTATTGATAGGGAATGTCGATGAAAACGCGAAAGCCCCCTGTGATGTCCGATTGTGTCTCGAACCGGTGGTTGTCGCCATAGGCCTGCGCCAGACGGTCCCGAATGTTCGCCAGACCGACTCCGGTCGATTGCTCCGCCCTGACGTTGTAGAGCGCGTCGGTGCCCGGGCCGGTGTCGGAGACGGTGATCAGCACCCGGTCGGCCTGGCGCCGCGCCTCCACCGATATGTCGGCGCCCTCCTCCTGCGGTGTCACCGCATATTTGATCGCATTTTCGATCAGGGGCTGGAGCAGCAGCGAAGGGAGCTGCGCGGCCATGGCGTGCCTGTCGATGTGGAAATGGGGCCTCAGCCGATCCTCGAAGCGCATCTTCTCGATCTCGAGATAGAGCTTCAGCGTCTCGATCTCCTGGGTCAGGGTCACCGTGCCGGTGGATTCGTTGACCAAAGTATAGCGCAGGAAGGAGGAGAGGCGCGAGAGCATCGCATTGGCCCGCTCGGTCTGCTTGAGGAGGACCAGGGTCGAGATCGAGTTCAATGTGTTGAACAGGAAATGCGGATTGAGCTGGTAGCGCAGCATGGCGAGCTGGGCGTTGGAGGCCTGGCTTTCCAGCCTCAGCAGCCGGTCCGACTGTTCCTCCAGGAGGATGAAGAAGTTGATGCTGTAGTAGAGCGCCGACCAGGCGATGAGCAGCGACACGGTGAACAGGATCGCGCCGAAAAAGCGCATGCCCTCCGGCGTGAAGCCCGGATTGACGAAGCTGGCATAGCTCCAGGTCTCGATCGCCGAAAAGCCCGCGGCGGCGATCCCGACGATGACGATCGAGCCGACCCAGGTATAGATGGGGCGCATCTTGATCAGGCGGCGAAAGGCGGCCGCCATGAGAAGGGTGATCGAATAGCCTGCCGCGGTCAGCAGCGCATTGTGGATGATGTAGCTGCCGACCCTTTCGTTGGCGATGTTGGAGAGCGTGCGCAGCACGAAATAGCCCCCCCAGCCGACCGACTGCAGGATCCAGAAAGCGCGGTTCTTGTCCTCGAAAAAGGGCTTGTCGCTCAGGCGGAACGGATTCCAGCCGCGCCTGCGCGGCGGCTGCGGCGCGGGCCCGGCGATCGAAACGGCTTCATTGGTTGTTGCCATTCGCTTCCCTTGCGGGTGCTCCTCTACTCGGAAGCACCAGCATCGACCAGTCCGGGGCGTCGGCCACGTAGGTGGCGACCGCGCGGCGCACATCCTCGGCGGTCAGCGCCCGATAATCGGCAAGATAGGAGCGGACATTCTCGATTGCACGCGGATCGCTGGTCCAATCCTCGAGCGCGTCGAGCCAATATGCGTTGGTCGCGATCCGCCGCTCGATCCCGCTCAGCACCGGATTGAGCGCGCGCGCGAACTCGTCGGGCAGAGCGGGGCGGGCGGCGAGATCGGCGACGATCTCGCGCGCGATGCGGAAGAAGGTGGCGGCGCTGGCCGGCCTAATCTCCGAGGCGGCATAGAGCACGCCCCAATCGGGGAAGCTGTCGGCGGCGAGGTGGGTGGCGTCGGGCCCGTAGCTGGCGCCCTCCTGCTCGCGCAGCCGGTCGAACAGGCGCGTCTCGAACATGTTGGCGGCGACCGCCAAGGCGCGCCGCTCGCGGATCTGCCCGATCCCGCCGAGCGTCGACCAGCCGATCAGCGCATAGGCCTGGTTGGGATCGCCCTGATGGGTGAAGAGGCGCGGCCGGGCATTGGGCGCGGGCGGCCGCAACCGGTTCGCGCCCGCCGGAATGCGGGGCTCAGGCCGCCTCGGCAGGGCGCCGACCGTGCGCCGCATCGCCTCGATCGCGGTTTCGAGGTCGACGTCGCCGACGATGATCGCCTGCACCGGGCCCTGGGCGAGGAAGGGTGCGTAGAAATTGCGGAACCGGTCGACGCTCGCCGCCTGCATCTCGGCCCGCTCGACCGGCCGCCATCTCTGGTCGTCGGGGCGGATCACGCCGCCCAGCTCGCGCGACGCGCGCGCCGCGGCCGAGGAGAAATTGAGGTCGAAGCTCTCGACCGCTGCGCCGCGGAAGCGCTCGATCAGGGTCCGGTCCCAGCGCGGATGGGTGAGCTTGAGGGTGAGCAGGCGCAACTGGTCCCCCAGATCGGCGGCATTGGTCTGGCCGAAGAGTACGAACGCATTTTCGTCGATCGCGAAGGAAAGGCCCATCCGCCTGCCGGTCAGCAGCCGCTCCAGTCCGCTGAGATCGAGATTGGCGAGGCCCGAGGACGCCACAAGCCCGGCGAGCCAGCCCAGCGACGGCCGGTCGGGCGCGATCGCAGTGACGCCGCCGCCGAAGCGCAGCTGGACCTGCACCGAGCCGCGGTCGTAATCGGTATGCTTGAAGGTCAGCGTCGAACCGTTGGCGAAGGTGACGATGGTGACGTCCATGTCCTCGATCCGCCGGCGAGAGACCACGCGGCCCGGCCGCCCGAGCCGCGGCAGGTCCTCGAAGCGAACCGGCCGCTCGGCGG
>JBKJZJ010000212.1:0-2608 GCA_046715355.1 Allosphingosinicella sp.
GTCCAGATCCTCGCCGGCAATATCGAGCGCGACGCCACCCAGTCCTTCACCGGCGGCGGCGGCACGACCGTGTTCGACACCAGCTACGAGCAGGACTTCCAGGGCGTGCAGGGCGGCCTCGACTATCAGAGCGGCGGCGCGATCTTCGGCCTGAGCTTCGGTGCCGGAAAGTCGGACGCGGAGTTCGACGTCACCTTCAACCGCGTCGAGATGGAAGGCTATAACCTGGCCGGCTACGTGGCGTTCAACTCGGGCAGCTTCTTCTTCAACGCGCTCGCCAAGGTCGATTGGGTCGACGTCGAATCGACGCCCGGCGCCGGCATCCTCGCCGAATATGACGCGACCGCCTGGGGCGTGCGCGGCACCGCCGGCTTCCGCTTCGACATGGACAATGTCTTCATCGAGCCGTCGGTCACCCTCTCCTGGGTCAATGTCGACATCGACGATTACACTTCGAACGGCGCCGTCATCACCTTCGACGACATCACCAGCTTCCGCGGCGCCGCTGGCGTCCGCTTCGGCGGCAATTTCCGCTCGGGCAACGGCACCTTCTCGCCCTTCATCGGCATCTATGCGGTCGACGAGTTCGACGGCGACGCGCGCAGCACCTTCACGCTTGGCCAGACGATCGCGATCACCCAGGAAGCGCCGGGCACCTATGGCGAGTTCACCGCCGGCCTCAATTACTCGACCGGCCGGCTCGAAATCTTCGCCCGTGGCGAGCTGGACTTCGCGGGCAAGCGGGACGGCCTCGCCGGACGCGCGGGCCTCCGGCTGCGCTTCTGATCGGGACCGGCCGTGGCGGAGGACAAGGCGCCCATCGGCGAGGGACTCGAGGTGCGCGTCGCCTGGCGCCGCGACGATCCCCAGATCGAGCCCGACGCGATCGCCTTCTGGAAGCGGATTGGCGTCCTGCCCAAGAGCGTCGATCCCGCGGCGCGCGCCAAGGAGCTGATCGCGGCCGCCTATAAGGAAGGCCAGCTGATCGCCGTCGCCACCGCCGTCATCGAACCTGTGGAATTCCTTGGCGTCCGCATGGCCGTGCTGCGCGGCGCCACCGATCCAGCGCATCGCCGCGCCCGCGCCCAGCTCGCGCTTGCCGTGCCGAGCCACGACGCGTTGCGCGACTGGGCGCTCGCCAACCCCGAGGAGAAGCTCGCCGGCGCGATCGCCTTCGTCGCGCCCGGAGAGTGGGGCGAATTCACATCCTTGCCGGTCTGGCCGGGATCGGAGCTGGAGGTGGCCGGCTATACCGCCGACAACCAGCAGATCCGCATCCGCTGGTTCGACCATTACCGGCTCGATTGAGGCGCGGCGCATGGACCCGAACGGCTTCCTCCCGCCCGAACAGCTGGCGCCCGATTTCGATTTTCGGCCGGCCTGGCGGCTGGACGACGAGTCGATCGAACGCGACGCGATCGAATTCTGGACGCGGACCGGCATCCTGCCGCCGGACGCGACGCCGCGGGAGCGCGCCAGGGAGCTTGTCGCGGTCGCTTACAAAGAGGGCAGGCTGGTCGGCGTGCTCACCGCGCATGTCGGCCGGCTCGCGCAGGTCCGCGCGCGGCTTGCCTTCGTCCGCGGCGCCGTCGACCCCGAATATCGCCGCGGCCACATCGGGCTCGTTCTCTACCTCTACGGACGCGACTTGCTCGAACGCTGGTCGGCCGGGCATCCCGAAGAGAGGCTCGCCGGCGTCGGCGCCTTCGTCGAGAGCAAGGAGCTCACCGAGCGCGCCAGGCGGGGCAATGGGCCGACCCGCCTCTGCCTGATCGGCTTCACGCCCGACGGCCGCCAGATCCGCGTCTGCTGGTTCCGGGATTTCCGGCTGGACCTCTAGCCAGCTAGAACCAACGGCCCGAATTCGGGGTCGAAGGAGATCAGGCTCTGGATGTCGGGAGAGCTGATTCCGAGCGCCATCGGGCAGCGCGTCTCCGGGATGACGGCGACGTCGAACAATTCCTTGATCGCGCCGTCGAGGCGGATCCACTCGACGAGGTCGCCGCTGCGCAGGTCGACGACGCAGATGCCGCACCAGGGCTCGCCGTCGCGCTTCTTCAGCTCGTCCTGCAGCGCGAGGCCGCCAAAGGCGCCGTCGCGCGGCAAGGAGACGGTGGCGATCGCATAGCCGTTGTGGATGGCGAGGCCGCGCAGGAAGCCGGGGCAAAAGGCGATGTCGGTCCGCTCGCCGCTCTTGGGATCGACCCGCGCCAGCATGCCGCGCCCGGAATCGAGCAGATAGATGCCCTCGGCGGTGACGCGCGGGCTGTGCGGCATCGAAAGCTGGTCGGTGACGACGCGGTCGTCGCGCACGTCGATGAGGACGCCGCCCTCGTGGCGCCGGTCGCGCCAGCCGTTGATCATGTCGGAGCGGCTGACCGCGGTGACGAAGGCCGGGGCGCCGTCCTGCATGGCGAGGCCGTTCAAATGGCAGCGGTCCTCGGCCGCCAGACGCGAGATGAACGGCGGCTTCCAGAGCGGCTTGAAGCCGTGGGTGAGGCTCATCGTCGCGAGGCAGGAGAATTTGGTGTTGACGAAGATCACGCGCCCGGCCCGGTCGACGTTGAGTTCGTGGACGTCGATGTCGCCGGTCGTCTGGGCGTTGCGC
>JBKJZJ010000213.1:0-6002 GCA_046715355.1 Allosphingosinicella sp.
TCGATCCACTATCGGCGCATGTTCTGGCTGCTGCTGTTCGGCCTCGCCCACCTCTATCTGATCTGGTGGGGCGACATATTGAGCCATTACGCTCTGGTCGGCATGATCGCTTTTCTGTTCTGCAAACTCTCGCCCCGGGCCCTGATCAAATGGGCGATTGCCTTGCTCGTCGTCGGCTTCGCCTTCTTTGCCTCCGGCGCGGTCTATTTCTTCGTCGCCCAGGCGGCGGCCGCCGCGCCCGGGGCGAGCGCCGAAGCCATTGCGGCGTTCCAGGCGCTGAGCCACGAATTCACGCCGCTGGCCGGACCGGCGCTGGCCCAAGACCTCGCGCTCTTTCGCGGCGACTATGCCGGGGTCGTCGACCACCGGGTCGGCGCGATGCTGTGGGCGCCGCTGAGGCAGCTTCCCTACTTCGGCCCGGAGACCCTCGCCTATATGCTGCTCGGCATGGCCGGGCTGAAGAGCGGCTTCCTGACCGGCGCCTGGGACCGGGCCCGCTACCGCCGTACCGCCGCGATTACGCTCGGCATCGCAATCCCCGCCTATGTGGCGCTGGCGGCCGCGAGCCTGGCGATGCACTTCCGCTTTCCCGAATTGTTCGCTTTCTCGATGGCTGCGACGGTGCCGTTCCGGCCGCTGATGGTTGTCGGCTATGCCGCGGTCGTCATCCTGCTGACCCGGCGCGGCGGGGCGCTGGTGGGGCGGATCGCCGCCGCCGGCCGCGCCGCCTTCACCAATTATCTCGGCACGTCGCTCGTCATGACCACGATCTTCTACGGCTACGGCCTCGGCCTTTACGGCCATGTCGGCCGGCTCGAACTCTATCTGTTCGTGCTCGGCATGTGGGCGCTGATGCTGCTCTGGTCGAAACCCTGGCTGGAGCGCTATCGCTACGGCCCGTTCGAATGGCTGTGGCGCTCGCTCGCCCGCGGACGGATCGAGCCGATGCGCAAGACGCCGGCCTAGCCGCGGGTGACGGGCACGAAGGCGAGGAGCCGGTCGATCGGCGCGGCCGGGACGATTCTGAACAGCTTGACGTCTTCGTCGAGCGCCGGCAGCCGCTGCCCCTCCGGCGTGAACGAGGTGGAGCGATAGCCGGTCCGGGCATTGCCCTCCCAGCGGCTGCATATCACCTGGCCCTCCGAGGCGAGCAGGGCGACCCGGAACAGGACAGGGATCATGTCGTCGGTCTCGTGCGCCGGGGCCCCCGGTATCTCGTAGAGCGTGGCGTTGGTGACCGGATCGGTGCAGTCGGCATCTCGGGTGCGGCGGCCGTTCGCCCTGAGGCCGACGGCGTAGCGGTGGGAGAGCATCTGGAAGCCGATTTCGGGACGCTCGAGCCTGGTCGCCGACGAGCCGTAGGTGTCGATCACCCGCCAGGCGGCCGGCGCGAAGGCCGAGATCGGGCGCGGCGACAATATTCCGACCATTCGCCCGGTGCTGTCGGATATGCTGAAATAATGAGCGTCGGCGCCGGCCGTGCGCAGGTCCGCGCTCGGATCGGCGCCGCCCCGGTCCCAGCCAGGCACATGCTCGCCGGGCGCGTAAAGATGGGCGCGCATCGACGCGACCATGGCCTGGAGGTCGGCGAAAGCCGCTTCGGGATTGCCCGGATCGCTCTGGGCCGCCGCCCCGGCCGGCGCCGCCAGCAGGAGCAGCGGCAGCAAAAGGCTCAGAATCGCGCGCATCTCATATCCTCCGGACGGCGGATTATGCCGCCCGGAACGCCTTTGGGGAAGGCCGGGCTAGAGCCGCCCGAAATCCTGGTTGCTCGGCCCCTTGTCCAAGGCGGAGCGGCGGACGACACGGGGATTGGTCTCGGTTTCGAGCAGGTCGATCGTGCGCGCGTAGATCGGCCGCAGCCGGGCGACCTGCGGCAGGATGTTGTCGGGAAAGAAGCCGGCCTCGACCGCGTGGCGGCCGATATCCTCGATCTCCTCGGCGAGCGCGGCGAGCGGCTCGGCGCCGAACTGGCGCGCCTCGGCCTTCAGCGTATGGGCGGGGAGGATGAAGCCGGCCGCATCGCCGCGCCGCATCGCGTCCTCGATCCGCGCGACCGCTTTCTCGCCATCCTCCCGGAAATAGCCGAGAATGCGCACGAAGCTCGCGCCCAGCTCGGTGCGCATCTGCGCGAATTTGGTCCAGTCGACGAGATCGTCCACGCGCTGTCTTCCCCTGTCCATGGCAGCGCACCCCTCTTACGCCCGAGCCGTAAACAGGGCGTTGACGCGGACGCCGGGAAATCCGCCGTGCGAATGGGGACAGTTGCTCGCAACTGTCCCCGCTCAGCTATAGGGATTTTTCGAGGCGCGCGCCTGGAGGCGGACGGGCACCGCGCCGAAGCCGAGCTCCCTGCGGATGCCGTTGACGAGGTAGCGCAAATAGCTGTCGGGCAGCTGATCGACCCGGGTGCCGAACAGAACGAAGCTCGGCGGCCGCGTATTGACCTGGGTGATGTATCTGAGCTTGATCCGCTTGCCGCCCGGCGCGGGCGGCGGGTTCTTCTCGACCGCATCCTCGAACCAGCGGTTCAATTGGCCGGTCGTCACCCGCTTCGACCAGGTCTCGCGGATCTCGAAGGCGGCGGCGAGCAACTGGTCGATGCCCTTGCCGGTCTTGCCCGACACAGTCAGCAGCGGCACGCCGCGCGCCTGGCTGAGCCCTTCTTCGAGCGCCGCCCTGATCCCGTTGAAGAGGGCGCTCGGCCCCTCGGCCACGTCCCATTTGTTGACCGCGACGAGCAGCGCCCGGCCTTCCTGCAGGACATTGTCCGCGATCTTCAGGTCCTGGACCTCGAGCCCGCGCGTGCCGTCGAGCAGCAGCACCACGACCTCGGCGAAATCGATCGCGCGGCGGGTGTCGGCGACCGACAATTTCTCGAGCTTGTCGTCGACCTTTGCCTTCTTGCGCATGCCGGCGGTGTCGATCAGGCGGACCGGGCGGACCTGCCCGTGGGGCGCCTTCCATTCCCAGTCGACGGCGATCGAATCTCGGGTGATCCCGGCTTCCGGCCCGGTGATCAGCCGTTCCTGCTCAAGGATGCGGTTGATGAGCGTCGATTTGCCCGCATTGGGCCGGCCGACAATGGCGAGCTTGAGCGTCGGATCGCCCTCGGGATCGGCCTCGTCCTCGTCCTCGCCGCGTTCGATATGCGGGCGCAGATGCTCGAACAGGTCGACCACGCCCTCGCCATGCTCGGCGCTCATCGCGATCGCCTCGCCCAGGCCGAGCGCCCAGGCTTCGAGGATGCCGGCCTCGCCCGACTTGCCCTCCGCCTTGTTGGCGGCGAGGATGACCGGCGTCGCCTCCGAGCGCAGCCAGCGCGCGATCTCCTCGTCCTGGGGGGTCACGCCGACGCGGGCGTCGATCATGAACAAGGCGACGTCGGCGTCCTTGACCGCCGCGCTGGTCTGGGCCCGCATCCGCCCGGGCAGGCTGTCGGGGTCTTCGTCCTCGTAGCCAGCGGTGTCGATCACCCGGAAATCCATCCCGAGCAGATGCGCCTCGCCCTCGCGCCGGTCGCGGGTCACGCCCGGCCGGTCGTCGACGAGCGCGAGCTTGCGCCCGACCAGCCGGTTGAACAAGGTGGACTTGCCGACATTGGGCCGGCCGACAATGGCGACGGTGGGCAGCTTGGGCATGAGAGGGGCTGCCCTGCCGGTTTACCTCCAGGCGGTCAACCGGCCCTCGTCGTCGAGCACGATCAGCGTGTTGTTCGAGACGATCGGCGGCAGCGAGATCGGCGTGCGGTGCTCGATCGTGGTCTGGACCGTGCCGTCGATCGGCGAAGCGAAGATGATGTTGCCGTTCGAGCCGGTGAGCACCAGCCGGTTGCCGGCGAGCACCGGCCCGCGCCAGTAGAGCGGACCCTCCCCGGGGCGGACCGTGCTGGTGCGGCCCGCCGCCATATCGGACTCACTTGGCGTGCGTGCCCGCGGCGGGCGCCGGAAGCCCGGCAGCTGCGAGATCCAGCGGATCCGCCCCGACGAGCGCGCCACCGCCAGCAATTGCGCCTTGTCGGTGACCACGAACACCCAGTCGTTCGCCACCCAGGGCGTCGACAGGCCGCCGATGTTGATCTCCCAGGCGCGCTGGCCGGTGATCAATTCGATCGCGACCATGCGGCCGCCCTGGCCGATCGCGAAGACGCGGCCATTGTCGATTACCGGATCGGCGTCGATGTCGGAGAGCTGGCCGACCGAGGTCGAGATGCCGGTCCGCGCCAGCGCGTCCTGCCACACGACATTGCCGTTCTCGTAGCGATAGGCGGTCAATTCGCCCGAGGAATAGCCGACGACGAGCGTCGACTGGGCGAAGGCGGGAGCGGCGCTGCCGAACACGCCGGCGAGCTCGAAAGAGCCAGCGGCCTGCCAGCGCAGTTCGCCATTCTGGGCGTTGAGCGCGTAGAGCTGGCTGTCGCCGCTCAGCATGTAGACGGTGTCGTTGGCGACCGTCGGCGCGCCGCGCAGCGGGCCGCCGGGCTTGACCATCCACAGCCTGGCGCCGGTCGCGGCGTCGAGCGCGGCGGCATCGCCGGCGCCGTTGGTGACGTAGATGCGGCCGCCGTCATAGGTGACGCCGCCGCCGAACAGGGTCTCGGACGGGCTGTTCTCGGCGCGCACCTGGTGCATCCACAATTCCGCGCCGGTCTCGACGTTGAACGCGCGCACGCGGGCGAGCGTGTCGATCGTGTAGACGCGGCCGTCGGCGACCACCGGTTCCGCGACGAGGCGGGTGCGGAAGCTGTTGCCGTTGCCGATCGAGACGCTCCACGCCTGGCGCGGCGCGTCGCCGAGCGCGACATGGTACATGGTCTTGGAGAGGTTGCCGCCGGGCTGCGCCCAGTCGGTGTTGGCGGTCGGCGCGGGCACGGTCACCGGGATCGCCGCGAGCAGCGGATCGGCTTCAACCTGGCCTTCGCGGCCGAGCACGGGCTGGCGCGTGCCCATGGTGGGCGTGACGGGCCGGTTGCGGCCTCCGAAGATCCCGCATGCCGAAAGCAGGCTGAGGGCGGTGAGGGCCAATAATATACGCTTCATCGGGCTTTTTCCCTCGTTGCGGGAGCGGGTGCGGGCGCCGCGGGTGCCGCCGGACGGGCCGGAGCCGCGCTTCGCGCCGCCGGGTTGGCGTTGATATCGAAGCCGAGCGAGCCCGCCATATGGCCGGCGCGCTCCTTGATCTGCTCGGGCACTCCCTCGTCGCGCGCGATCCTGACGAAGATCGGGCCGGCGAGATCGGGGCGGTTCATCTTGAGATGGGCGACACCGACCATCTCGCCGGCGGCGCCGATCCAGGCGCTGCCCGCGCCGGTCAGCGGGCCGAGCCGGCGGATCACCTCCTGCGGCGCAAGCCGGTCGAATTCGAGCGCGGTGCGGCGGATCTGGGCCGCCTGGCGATAGAGCTCGTCGAGCGACTGATCGTCGGCGATGCCGCGCAAGGTGGCGATGGCTGCGGTAACATTGCCGGCGGCGGTCTCGCTGTTGGCGCGCGCGAACAAAGCGGCGGCGCGATAGCCTTCGATGTCGCTCTGCGCGAGCGCGGCGATCTTGGGCGCGGCGGCGGCGCGGTTCGGCGCGGTCCCGGTCTCAAGCTGTGCGAGCGCCTCGATCAGGGAGTCGCCGGCGGCCTCGCGCGCGCCCTGCTTGCTGCTGGACCACCAGAGGTAGCCGCCGATCGCGGCGAGCACCAGCACGACGACGCCGACGATCCACCAGCCGAAGCGCGCGACGAAGCTGTTGACGCGCTCCTTGCGGAGCTCGTCATCGACTTCTTTCAGGAATGTCTCACCGTCGTTCGGCTTGAGCGCCAACTTCAAATCTCCATTAGGGGGAGCCTGCGCATGGCTTGGGCCGCCCTCCAGATACACCTTCTCCGGCCCGCCATTGCCCGGCGAGCGCGCGCCCCAAGCGCTCCTTAGCTACGCGCCGCGAGAAACGGAAGGCCCGCATTTCGCATTCGCTCCATGGAGGAGTCATCCCGGCGAAGGCCGGGACCCATGAACA